>NZ_JBDQQT010000015.1:0-128426 GCF_039888625.1 Pseudomonas sp. CAU 1711 | reverse complement strand
CACCCACCTGGCCAAAGCCACCCTGACCCAACACCCCCGCGCCACCCAAGGTGTTCAGCGAGGTGTTGAACAGACCCAGTCCATTGCCGGCAATCACCGCAACCATTTCCCTTCCCCCAATCAGATCGGCCGCACCCGCAGCCCAATGCGTCAGCCCACCCCACCGGGGCGATTCGGCTCTGTTAAGGGCTTTATTCCAAGATTTGGGAAATAGTTAAGGGGGCGAGTGAAAAAAATTTCATTGGCGGCTCGCCAAGCCTTGAAGAGCAAGACCTTCGTGAAGCCGCTCGGCGCATCCCCCCTGCATATCAACGCAGGAGAAACAGGCGGCAAGATGCACATGGCCTGTCCGCACGACCTCGACGAATCTTCAACACCTTGCGCCCCGGAAAAGCAAAAGCCCCGAAAACTTGTTAGTTTTCGGGGCTTTTGCATTGGGGTCTGGCGGTGAAGGAGGGATTCGAACCCTCGATACGGTTTCCCGTATACACACTTTCCAGGCGTGCTCCTTCAACCGCTCGGACACTTCACCGGATCTCGGCGAACCAGTCTGGTCCGTCGAGGCGCGCTAATGTAGCCGAAGGCTTTTCCGAATGCAAAATTTTTTTCAGTCGATTCATGCGCTTATGCGGAATGGCGGGCTTTCCGCTCTGACTCTTCCAGCTGCCTGGAGCTTAACGGCAGGAAGCCCAGGGAAACGCACAGGCTGACCAGAAACAGCAGCAGCACGCCGGCCGGGCTGTGGCTGAGCGGGCTCAGGGCCAGCAGGATCAGGCCGATCAGCAGCAGCGCTGGGGCGAGACGCAGGACGAGGACACTCGGATGATGCATGGCGGCGCTCCTCAGGTTCGTGGCTAACCTAAGTCACTGTTGGGTATAGCAGCCAATGGCCGCTGCCGATGACGCCAGTGGCGGAAGCGCGACGGGCGGATGACCCGCTGGTCAGCCAAAAGGCTTTACCCCTGCCGCCGCGCTGGGTAACGTCGCGCCATTTCCCGCAACCAGGACAAGGACCCGCGCCATGAGCGAACTGATCAGCTACCAACTCGAAGACGGCATCGCCACCCTGACCCTGAACAACGGCAAGGTGAACGCCATCTCCCCGGACGTGATCGCCGCCTTCAACGCCGCCCTGGATCGCGCCGTGCAGGATCGCGCCGTGGTCGTCATCACCGGCCAGCCGGGCATCCTCTCCGGCGGCTACGACCTCAAGGTGATGACCTCCGGCCCTCAGAACGCCGTGGCCCTGGTCACCGCCGGCTCCACCCTGGCCCGCCGCATGCTGGCCCACCCCTTCCCGATCGTGGTCGCCTGCCCGGGCCATGCCATCGCCAAGGGCGCCTTCCTCCTGCTCTCGGCCGACTACCGCATCGGCGTGGAAGGCCCGTTCAACATCGGCCTGAACGAGGTGCAGATCGGCATGACCATGCACCATGCCGGCATCGAACTGGCCCGCGACCGCCTGCGCAAGTCGGCCTTCCATCGCTCGGTGATCAACGGCGAGATCTTCGACCCGGCGGGCGCCGTGGATGCCGGTTTCCTCGACAAGGTGGTGCCGGTCGAGCAACTGCAGGCCGCCGCCCTGGCCGCCGCCCAGCAACTGAAGAAGATCAACATGACCGCGCACAAGAACACCAAGCTGAAAGTGCGCAAGGCCCTGCTGGAAACCCTGGACAAGGCCATCGAGCTGGACCAGCAGCACCTGGGCTGAGTACTCTCCCGGCCTGTCGTGAGCCCGGCCCCGTGCCGGGCTCTTCATTTCCGCCGTTATCCCAACGCCCCGGGCGTTCTGGCAAAGCTGTATTACCTTTATAGAGTGAAGAGCGAAACGGACTTCCCTTCTTGCCAGCGCCAGCAGTCATGCGAGGAGTCCCCTGCCCATGAAGATTGCCCATAAGGTCGGCCTTGCCGCCGCCGTCGTGCTGTTTCTCACCACCAGCCTGCTGTCGCTGGCCCAGATCAGCCAGGTCCGCGACACCCTACGCGGCCAGGTGGAAGCGAGCATCGCCGAGACCAGCAACGCCCTGGCGCGGCAGATCGAGAACTGGCTGAACGCCAAGCTGCAGCTGATCGACACCCTGGCGCAAAACATCGATCCCCAGTTCAGCCCCGAGCATATCCAGCAGACCTTCGGCCCCGCCGTGCTCAAGGAGCAGTTCCTGCTGGTGTTCGGCGGCCTGGAGACCGACGGCAAGCCGATCTCCAACGATCCGAGCTGGACCCCGCCGTCGACCTGGGACGCTCGCCAGCGCCCCTGGTACGCGGCCGCCAAGAGCGCATCCCGGGCCGTGCTGACGGAGCCCTACGAGGACGCCACCACCGGTGACATCCTGATCTCGGCGGTGGCCAAGTTCACCGACAACGGCCAGTTCAAGGGCGCCTTCGGCGGCGACATCAGCCTGAAGACCGTCTCCGAGGCGGTGAACACGCTGGACTTCAACGGCGCCGGCTACGCCTTCCTGCTCAATCGCAACGGCAACATCATCTCCCACCCGGATACCAAGCTGAACGGCAAGAGCATGAGCGAGCTGTTCGACGGCCGCAGCCCGGCGCTGGACGCCCGGCTCGAAGCGGTGGCGGGCAAAGGCAAGGACCTGCTGGTGTCCTTCACCCCGCTCAGCAACCTCAAGGGCATGGACTGGTACATCGGCGTGGTCCTCGACGAAAGCATCGTCATGGCCGAGGCCAATGCCCTCACCTGGCGCGCGGTGCTCGGCACGCTGCTCGGCGTGGTGATCAGCCTGGTGGCCCTGGGCCTGCTGATGCAGCGCCTGCTGCAACCGCTGACCCACCTGCGCAGCTCGTTGCAGGAGGTCAACAGCGGCAAGGGCGACCTGACCCGCCGCCTGCCCGCCGAGGGCAACGACGAGATCGCCCAGGTATCCCAGGAGTTCAACAGCTTCCTGCAGAACCTGCAGAGCCTGATCGGCGACGTTCTGGCCAGTTCGCAGCGGGTTCGCGAGAGCACCGAGCTCACCTCCCACGAGGCGGACCAGGCCTCCGGCCGGCTGCACCAGCAGCTGCAGGAGCTCGACCAGCTGGCCACCGCCATGCAGGAAATGGCCTCGACCGCCGAGGAAGTGGCGCGCAACGCCCAGGCCGCGGCCCAGGCCGCCATCGCGGCGAACAAGGAGACCGAGAACGGCGTGGCGGTGGTGTCGCGCTCCACCCAGGCGATCAAGAAACTCGCCGACGAGATGAACGACACCAGCCAGGCGATCAACGAGCTGGCCAAGCTCAGCCAGAACATCGAGTCGATCCTCTCGGTGATCACCAGCATCGCCGAGCAGACCAACCTGCTGGCGCTCAACGCCGCCATCGAGGCGGCCCGCGCCGGCGAGTCCGGCCGTGGCTTCGCCGTGGTGGCCGACGAGGTGCGCTCGCTGGCCTCGCGCACCCAACAGTCCACCCGGGAAATCCGCGAGATGATCGACCAGCTGCAGACCGGGGTGAAGCAGGCCGAGGCGCGCATGCAGCTGAGCCGCGACACGGCCAGCCAGACCGCCGAGGACGCCGGCGCGGCCAACGAGATGCTCGGCCGCATCCGCGAGGCGATCACCCGCATCAACGACATGAACCTGCAGATCGCCACCGCCGCCGAGGAACAGAGCGCCACCACCGAAGAGATCAACCGCAACACCACCAACATCCGCGACATCAGCCAGGAAGTCGCCGGCGGCGCGGAGCAGCAGGTGCGCCAGTGCGCGTTGATGGTCGAACAGGTCGGCCAGCAGGACCACCTGCTGGGCCGCTTCAAGGTCTGAGCGGGCACCGGTGGCGCGGCTCGCCTGCTTGCTCCTGTGGCTGAGCCTGGCCGGCCCCGCCGCGGCGGCCACCGCGGTCACCATTCTCTGCGACAACGGCTACCCCCCCTACAGCTACGAGGAGAACGGCGAAGCCAAGGGGCTGTACAACGACATCCTGCGCGCGGCCTTCGCGCAGATGCCGGACTACCAAGTCGAGATCCAGCCCGTGCCCTGGCGCCGCGGTCTCGACGCGTTGGCGAAGGGCCGCTCCTTCGCCCTGTTCCCGCCCTACTACCGCCCGGCGGAACGCCCCTACATGGACTACTCGCGGCCCATCCTGGAGGAGCGGCTGGTGGTCTTCGTGCGCGCCGAGGTGGCACGCGCGCGCAGCATCGACATCTTTCCCGAGGACTATGTGGGCCTGCGGATCGGCATCAACGCCGGCTTCAGCCCGGTGCAGAACCCGCTCTACCACCGCATGCTGGGCAAGGGCCTGCTGACCGAGAGCTTCGCCAAGGACAACCGCTCCAACCTGCTGAAACTGCACCGCGGGCGCATCGACGCCTATATCAACGACCGCCTCTCCATCCTCTGGGAGCTCGGCAACCTGCAGCAGCGCGGCGAGTTGCCGGGCGATGCCCGCGAGTTGCTCATCGAGGGGCCGACCCTGAGCGTGGAGCAGGGCTACCTGGGCTTCACCAACCGTAATCCGCACGACTTCCCCTACAAGGAAGACTTCATCCGCCAGCTCAACGCCGCGCTCGACTCGCTGGAGCAGGCCGGGGCTATCCAACAGACGGTGATGTACTACCAGAGCCCGGCCGTCGACTGAGGCGCGTGAACCGCGACCACCCCGGTTGCCGCCACCGGCTTTCGCCCCTACACTGCGCGCCCCTTACCTCCGCGGGCGTCAATCGTGCTGTTTTCCCTGCGCATGCTGTTGCTCGGCCTGCAATTTCTCCTCGCCGGCCTGGCCGGCCTCCTGCTCGGCCTGTGCCGCCCCTTCAACCCGGACAACAGCCGCCTGTGCGCGCGCCTGTATGCCCTGCCCGCCCTGTGCGTGCTGCGCCTGAAGCTGAAGGCCGAGGTCAGGAGCCTGTACGGCCAGGACCGGCCCTGCGTGATAGTGGCCAACCACCAGTCCAACTACGACCTCTATGTGCTGGGCCGCGTGGTGCCGCCGCGCACCGTGAGCATCGGCAAGAAGAGCCTGAAGTGGATCCCCTTCTTCGGCCAGCTCTACTGGCTGGCCGGCAACGTGCTGATCGACCGCGGCAACACGCGCCAGGCCAAGCAGGCCATGCTGCAGACCACCGAGACCCTACAGCGCCGCGCCACCTCCATCTGGGTCTTCCCGGAAGGCACGCGCAACCTGGGCAAGGGCCTACTGCCGTTCAAGAAGGGCGCCTTCCAGATGGCCATCGCCGCCGGCGTACCGATCATCCCGGTGTGCGTCAGCAACTACGCCGGCCGCCTCAAACTCAATAGCTGGAGCAGCGGCCGCGTGCTGATCCGCTCCCTGCCGGCCATCCCCACCCTGGGCCTGACCCTGGACGACCTGCCGCAGCTGATGCAGCGCTGCCAGCAGCTGATGAGCGAGTGCATCGAGCAGCTCGACCGTCAGGTGGCCGGGGCCTAACGAGGCCCACCTCGCGGCTGTAGCGGCAGTAGGTAGCGGGCTGGCGCACGGATTCTGCCGCCAACCCAGACGCCGCCGGAATGCGACCGTTATTTCCGAGACAGCGCACTGGGTTAAGCTGCCCCCTCGTCCACAGAGGAGGTTCCATGGGTCAGCTCATCGCCGCGGCCGCCTACAGCAAGGGCCGGAAAGTCGCCGACATCTCCCTCGCCGAGGGTCGCCACTGGGCCTGTCAGCCCGACCACTTCGTCTGGATCGGCCTGCGCGACCCCAGCAGCGCAGAGCTGCACAGCCTGCAGGAGCAGTTCGACCTGCACGAGCTGGCCATCGAGGACGCCATCGCCCAGCACACCCGGCCCAAGCTGGAGACCTTCGGCGACGCCCTGTTCATGGTGCTCTACTCGCCGATCCGCCGCCCCGGCGGCGGCCTGGAGTTCGTCGAGACCCAGCTGTTCGCCGGCAAGGGCTATGTGATCAGCGCCCGCTACGGCGACTCCGCACCCTACGCCAGCGTGCGCCAGCGTTGCGAGGCACGGCCACTGCTGCTGGAGCACGGCGAGGACTTCGTGCTCTACGCCCTGCTCAGCTTCGTCACCGAAAACTACCGACCGCTGCTAGACAGCATCCACGCCGAGCTGGAGGAGATCGAACAGGCCGTGATCGGCCGCCCGCTGCACCAGACCGAGGTGGAGCGCATCCACGGCCTGCGCCGCGACCTGCTGCGTCTGCGTAGGCAGATCGCGCCCATGGTGGAGATCTGCAAGGAACTACAGCAACTCGACTTCCCTTTCATCGACAAGCACATGCGCCCCTACTTCCGCGACATCGCGATCCACGTCAATCGCCTGCTGGAAGACCTCACCGGGCTGCGCGAGATGGCCGACCACGCCATCGAGATCGGCCTGCTGCTGGAGGCCTCCAGACAGAGCCTGACCCAGCGCAAGTTCGCCGCCTGGGCGGCGATCCTGGCCTTTCCCACCGCGGTGGCCGGCATCTACGGGATGAACTTCCACAACATGCCGGAGCTGACCTGGCACTACGGCTACTTCGGCGTGCTCGGCATCATCGGCGTCGGCTGCGTCGGCCTGTTCGCCAACTTCAAGCGCATGGGCTGGCTTTGAATGCCGAGGTAGGCTGGGTTAGCCGCGTAGCGGCGTAACCCAGCGGGGCGGCGCAATGGAACGCGCTGGGTTTCGGCACGCGGTGCCTCTACCCAGCCTACGGGAGTAACTCGGCGGGGCGACTGACATCGACCACGCCGGGTTACGGCCCCTGGCCTAACCCAGCCTAGGTGAGCGACGGGCTCAGGCGCTTTGCGCGTTCTTGCCCTGGGCGACGAAGCGCATCATCCACTCGGCCACCGCCGCGCCCTGGTGGGACTGCTCCAGGCTCGCCACCGCCTTGCGATAGGTCGGCTCGCCGATGCACGTCTGGCGGATGTCGAGTATCGCGCGGGTGTAGTCGTGGACGAACTCCGGGTGGCCCTGGAAGCACAGCACCTGGTCATCGATGCAGTAGGCCGCCACCGGGCAGAACTCGCTGGAGGCCAGCAGGGTAGCCTTGTCCGGCAGGGCGGTGACCTGGTCCTGATGGCTGATCAGCAGATCCAGCTCGTCCAGCGCCGGGCTCATCCACTGCGGGCGTTGCTTCATCTGGTAGCGATGGATGCCCACGCCCCAACCCTGGCTGGCGCGCTCGGCGCGACCGCCGAGCAGCAGGGCCAGCAGCTGATGGCCGAAGCAGATGCCGAGCAGCTTGTCGCCGTTCTCGTAGCGCTGCAGCAGGTAGGTCTTGAGCGTCTGGATCCAGGGGTCGCTGCCAAAGGAGTCGGCCTTGCTGCCGGTCACCAGATAGGCGTCGTAGCGCTCTTCGTCCGCCGGGTAGTCACCCCGCACCACGTTGAACACCTCGAAGGACGCCG
The DNA here is from genome assembly GCF_039888625.1 of Pseudomonas sp. CAU 1711. Taxonomy (NCBI): domain Bacteria; kingdom Pseudomonadati; phylum Pseudomonadota; class Gammaproteobacteria; order Pseudomonadales; family Pseudomonadaceae; genus Pseudomonas; species Pseudomonas sp. CAU 1711. The sequence continues at coordinate 121,120 of NZ_JBDQQT010000015.1, read as the reverse complement.
GCAACGGCTGCTGAGCGAACAGGCGCTCGAACATGCGGCCGTAGCCCTGATATTGGTCTACCAGTTCGGGGCGGAGGATATCGGTTTCCAGAATGCAGATGCGCAGCGACATTGAGCGGATTACCTGAGGAGACCTGGCTGATGGAGGAGGCGCCTAGCGTGCATCGAAGGGCTCTGGAACGCAATATCCATGGGGCTTTCCAGCGAAATCGGGCGATGCCCGGCAATTATCACTGCCCTCGATAGGCAACATGCCGAGCATTCACTTCTGTCGATGGTGGCGCTCGGCAAAGATGCAGCCGTACCCAACCACTCCCAGAGGAGAAATCGCATGAGCAGCTTCGCCGCCATTGCCAGCCTGATCGCCGCATCCGCCTTCCGCAGCGCTCCGCTCCCCACCCAGCCGCAACAGAGCGGTGCCCGCCAGTAACAGCCGCCACGGAGACTCAGCCATGACCATCACCGAAGCCTTCGGCAACAGCAACACCTATGGGGTCACTTACGTCAGCCTGAGCGACTCCGGCCTGCACTTCGAGTCCGAAGCCGCCGTGCATCTGGAAGACGGCAGCCTGCTGACCCTGCGCATGCCCACCCGGCAGAGCGAGAAGCTGGCCATCCACTCGGTGGTCTGCATGCAGAACGGCTGGTGCCAGGCGGCCTGAGGAAGAAGGCGCCCGGCTCCGCCAGCGGAAGCCGTGCGCTCGCGTTGTAGCCCATCAGATGCAATCCGGGAAACCGGCAGCTCCGCTCCCGGATTGCATCCGGGATATCGCCTCCCGGTAAAAGGCGCCTTAAGTGCTCCCCTCTCCCGCCGGGAGAGGGGCTGGGGGTGAGGGCGTTTCGGCGAGTCCCTCATCCGCCCGCGGCCCGCCCAGCCCACTCCCAGGGGGAGAGGGAGAACAACAGCCGCGGTGCCGACTCAATCAAAGTTCGGCCGAGCGCGATGCCGCTAAGTGAACAGCATTACGGCTTGCGCCGGCTCTTTCGCCACACAGGCAAGCCTCAGAAGCCCTCGCCCCTGGCCGCCTTCTCCAGCAACAGGGCCGGTGGCAGGAAGCGCTCGCCGTACTGCTCGGCCAGGTACAGGGCGCGGGCGACGAAGTCCTTCACCCCGTACTGGTTGATGAACTGCAGCGCGCCGCCGGTCCAGGCGGCGAAGCCGATGCCGAAGATCGAGCCGATATTGGCGTCGGCCACCGACTTCAGCACGCCCTCCTCCACGCACTTCACGGTCTCAATCGCCTGGACAAACAGGATGCGGTCGCGCACGTCCTCCTGCGGGATCTGTGCATCCGCCTTCTCGAAACGGGCCTTGAGTTCCGGCCAGAGGAGCTTCTTACCGCCCGCCGGGTACTCGTAGAAGCCGCCGCCGGCGGTCTTGCCCGGGCGCTTGTACTCCTTGAGCATCAGCTCGATCACGTTGAAGGCCGGGTGCTCGGGGATGCTCTTGCCCTCGGCGGCCAGGTCCGCGATGGTCTGCTGGCGGATATGCTCCATCAGGCTCATCGACACCTCGTCGCTGATCGCCAGCGGGCCCACCGGCATGCCGGCCTTGCGCGCCTCGGCCTCGATCATCGCCGCGCTCACGCCCTCGCCGAGCATGGCCAGGCCCTCGTTGGTGAAGGTGCCGAACACCCGCGAGGTGAAGAAGCCGCGGCGGTCCTCGACCACTATCGGGGTCTTCTTGATCTGCAGCACGTAGTCGAAGCCGCGGGCCAGGGTCTCGTTGCTGGTGCGCTCACCGCGGATGATCTCCACCAGCGGCATCTTGTCGACCGGGCTGAAGAAGTGCAGGCCGATGAACCTGTCCTGCTTCTGCACCGCACTGGCCAGGCCGGTGATCGGCAGGGTCGAGGTGTTGGAAGCGATCACCGCATCCGCCAGCGCGGCGGCTTCGGCGGCGGCGTTGACCCTGGCCTTGAGGCCACGGTCCTCGAACACCGCCTCGATGATCAGGTCGCAACCGGCGAAGTCGGCATCGCTGTCGCTGGCCTTGATCCGCGCCAGGAAGGCGTCGCGCTTCTCGGCCGTCATATGGCCCTTGCTGACCTTCTTGTCGAGCAGCTTGGCCGAGTAGGCCTTGCCCTTCTCCGCCGCCTCGATGGACACATCCTTGAGCACCACCTCGATGCCGGCGGCCGCCGACACATAGGCGATGCCGGCGCCCATCATACCGGCGCCGATCACCCCGACCTTCTTCGTCACATACTGCGGGATGCCCTGCGGGCGCGACTTGCCGGCGTTGATCTCGTTGAGCTGGAACCAGAAGGTGCCGATCATGTTCTTCGCCACCTGGCCGGTGGTCAGCTCGGTGAAGTAGCGCGCCTCGATCAGCTGCGCGGTGTCGAAGTCAACCTGCGCGCCCTCGACGGCGGCGCACATGATCTTCTCCGGCGCCGGGAAGCAACCCTTGGTCTTGTCGCGCAGCACGCTCGGCGCGATGGCCAGCATCTGCGCCACGGCCGGGGTGCTCGGCGTGCCGCCGGGGATCTTGTAGCCCTTGACGTCCCAGGGCTGCACCGCGGCCGGGTTGGCGGCGATCCAGGCGCGCGCCTTGGCCAGCATCTCCTCGGGCGTCGCGGCGATATCGTGGATCAGGCCGGCCTTGAGCGCGGCTTCCGGGCGCACCTTCTTGCCTTCGGCCAGGTACGGCAGGGCCTTCTCCAGGCCGAGCAGGCGCACCATGCGTACCACGCCGCCACCGCCCGGTAGCAGGCCGAGGGTCACTTCCGGCAGGCCCAGCTGCACGCTGGAGCTGTCCAGGGCGATTCGGTGGTGGCAGGCCAGGCAGATTTCCCAGCCGCCGCCCAGCGCGGCGCCGTTGATCGCCGCCACCACCGGTTTGCCCAGGGTCTCCAGGCGGCGCAGCTGGCCCTTGATACCCAGGACCATGTCGTAGAACGGCTTGGCGTCGGCCCGGGTGACCTTGATCAGCTCGTTGAGATCACCGCCGGCGAAGAAGGTCTTCTTCGCCGAGGTGAGGATCACGCCGGCGATGGAGTCCTTCTCCGCCTCCAGGCGATCCAGGGTGGCGCCCATGGCCTCTCGGTACTGCGCGTTCATGGTGTTGGCGCTCTGGCCGGGCATATCGATGGTCAGGACGACGATATTGTCCTGGCCCTTTTCGTAACGGATGGCGTCGGTCATGTCTATTCACTTCCCAAATGTCGGGGAGTCGTAGGATGGGTTGAGCCCCGCGATACCCATCAAGCAGGGTGATGGGTATCGCTCCGCCCCCCATCCTACGAATCAGATTCGTTCGATGATGGTGGCTATACCCATGCCGCCGCCCACGCAGAGGGTGGCCAGGCCGTAGCGCAGCTCGCGCTTCTCCAGCTCGTCGAGCAGGGTACCGAGGATGGCGCAGCCGGTGGCACCCAGCGGGTGGCCCATGGCGATGGAGCCGCCGTTGACGTTGACCTTGTCCTCGGCCACGCCCATGTCCTTCATGAACTTCATAACCACCGAGGCGAAGGCCTCGTTGACCTCGAACAGATCGATGTCCTCGACGGACAATCCGGCCTTGGCCAGCGCCTTGCGCGTGGCCGGCGCCGGGCCGGTGAGCATGATGGTCGGGTCGGTGCTGGTCACCGCGGTGGCGACGATGCGCGCGCGAGCCTTGAGCCCCAGCTCGCGGCCCTTGGCCTCGGAGCCGATCAGCATCAGCGCCGCGCCATCGACGATGCCGGAGCTGTTGCCCGGGGTGTGCACATGCTCGATGCGCTCGACGTGCGAGTACTTGCGCAGGGCGGTGGCGTCGAAGCCCATCTGGCCCATCGCCTCGAAACTCGGCTTGAGCTTGCCCAGGCCTTCCAGGGTCGAGTCGCCGCGCACGAACTCGTCGTGATCGAGCAGCACGATGCCGTTCTGATCACGCACCGGCACCAGCGACTTGGCGAACGAACCGTCGGCCTTGGCCCGCGCGGCCTTCTGCTGCGAGCGCAGGGCGAAGGCGTCCACCGCCGCGCGGTCGAAACCTTCCAGGGTGGCAATCAGATCGGCGCCGATGCCCTGGGGCACGAAGTCGGTGTGCAGGTTGGTCGCCGGGTCCATGGCCCAGGCGCCGCCGTCCGAGCCCATGGGCACGCGCGACATGGATTCCACGCCGCCGACCACCACCAGGTCCTCGAAGCCCGAGCGCACCTTCATCGCCCCCATGTTCACCGCCTCCAGGCCGGAGGCGCAGAAGCGGTTGAGCTGCACGCCGGCCACGCTCTCGGCCCAGTCGGCGGCCAGCGCGGCGGTCTTGGCGATATCGGCGCCCTGGTCGCCCACCGGGGTCACGCAACCCAGCACGATGTCGTCGACCTGGGCGGTGTCCAGGCCGTTGCGCGCCTCCAGCGCCTTGAGCAGACCGACCACCAGGTCGACCGGCTTCACGCTGTGTAGCGCGCCGTCCTTCTTGCCCTTGCCGCGCGGGGTGCGCACGGCGTCGAAAATATATGCTTCGGTCATGATGTCCTCCAACGGCGAATGCCGGATCGCTTTACCTTAATGGCGCCCCGCGCGGACTCAATGACCGATGCGCTCAGGGCCATTGACCGTTCGGCTCAGACGAATGGCGCGACGCCACGCCGTGCCTGGCCGCAGGCCGCAGCCTGTCTGGCCCGCGGCCTGGGCCGGAAAAACGGCGCCCAGGCAATAACCACGCGGCTTTGCCCATGCCCCTGTAAAAACGAAGTTGTCTAAGCTGGTGATGAACGGCGCCCTAGGATTAAACATGCAAGGTGCCGCCGCCGGGTTTTGCCGGGGCGGTTTTTTATCCACGCCACGGTGTGGGCCCGTCTTGAAGTTGCTGGCCAAGACACCAACAAGAACAAAGGCAGTAGCATCATGATCAAACAAGCCAAGTACCGGCAGGCGAGCCTGATCGTCTTTGCCACCACCGTCATCCTGATCCTGCCCAACGTTACCCGTCTGGTCGGCTGATCATCCTCTTTACCCGCCGTGGCCCGATGCCGTAGCGCTCGGGCCGCGGAACAACCCCCTCCGGCCTCTCTGCCACAAGCGCCTCTGTGCTAGCGTGGAATTTCACCCACACCCGAGGCCACCGCCATGCGTACCCTGCTGCTCAGCCTGAGCCTCTGCCTGCCCCTCGCCGCCCAGGCCGGCGAAATCGACCAAGCCGCCGCCCTCGCCGCACTGCAACAGCCGAACGCCGTGCTGATCGACGTACGCACCGAGGAAGAATTCGCCGCCGGCGCCCTGCCCGATGCCACGCTGATACCCCACGGCGAGATCGCCCAGCGCATCGCCGAAGTCGCGCCGGACAAGACCACGCCCATCGTCCTCTACTGCCGCAGCGGCCGCCGCTCCGGCATCGCCCAGGACAGCCTGCAGGCCCTGGGCTACACCCAGGTGATCAACGCCGGCGGCTACGAACAACTGCAACCCGCACTCAAGGACTGATATGCCCAAGCCACTGAAACGGCTGCGCCACCTGCCCCTGCTCGCCGCCCTGCTGACCCCGGCCACCTGGGCCGCCGAACTCAAGCTGGAACTTTCCGGCGGCAGCCGCAGCTGGAGCAGCGAACAGCTGCTGGCCCACCCGCAGGCGCAGAACATCGAGATCGCGGCCGACGTGGCCTACAAGCGCAGCATGAGCTACCGCGCCGTGCCGCTGGCCGCCCTGCTCGACGGCGTGCAGCCCGGCGACCACCTGCAGGCCGTGGCCCTGGACGGCTTCGCCGCCGAACTGCCCGCCGCCCCGCTGCTGGCCAGCCAAGGCGCCCGCGCCTGGCTGGCGGTGGAAGACCCGGCCCAGCCCTGGCCGGCGCTCTCCCAGCACAAGCCCAGCGCCGGGCCCTTCTACCTGGTGTGGCAGAACCCCGAGGTCGCGCAGATCGGCCCGGAGCAGTGGCCCTTCCAGGTGTCCACCTTCCGCCTGCTGGCGCCGGTGGCGCAGCGCTTCCCGGCCCTGCTGCCGGCGGCCGATGCCAGCGCGGAGGTGCAGGCGGGCTTTGCGCTGTTCCAGAAGCATTGCCTGGCCTGTCACCGCCTGAATGGCGCGGGGGATTCGCAGTTCGGGCCCGACCTGAATATTCCGCATAGTCCGACGGTGTATTTCGCGGGGGATTTTTTGCGGCAGTACATTCGGGACCCGCAGAGTCTGCGGAGGTGGCCGCAGGGGCGGATGCCGGGGTTTAGTGAGGGGGTTTTGAGTGATAAAGAGCTGGGGGAGTTGATTGGGTATTTGGGGTATATGGCGGGACGCGAAACTAGCCATTAACGGTTTACCGAAAGCGCGATGCACTCTAGCTTTCTGGTTAACGCTTACTCAAGCCAAGGAGTGGTCATGCAAAGTTTTCCGGCCCAGCAAAAAAACGCGATTACTATTCCGTCCCCATCCACGCTCCACAGAGGACGTATCGCCATCCTGCTAAATAGCTTTCTATTTTTTGCTATTGCTGTGTTCGCAGCGGGCTTCCAATCAAATGCACAAGCCAGATCATCGGCTCTGCAACTCGAGCTACCCAGCGTGCAGGGCTGGAAGATAGAGGCCATTCAAAGGCTCAGCTCCATATCCTGCTCCGCGAGACAGAACGAGGAAAATGGCCAAAAGATGACACTCCTAGCCGATACGGGAAAATATCGTGGAGGCGTGTGGTTTTTAGAAATAACCTCTCGCAATCATCATTTCCAGCCCGGCACAGAAGAAGCTGTCGCGCATCTAACTTTGGATGGCAAACAGGTAATCACAGGCAGAGCTCTTACAATCGGTGACGGCAAGCACATATCAAATGTTCGCTTCGAATTCCCTGCCATAGATGCACACATCAAAGATATAAGCCTGGCGCAAGCTATCGAAATACAAACCCATGAATTAAACCCAATCAAGATCAACCCAATATCACCAATCATTAACACATTAGAAAAATGCCAACAGGAGAGTTTAAATCTTGAATTCTGGAAAGAAGCGAAGCAGATTTGTAATTAATCTTTCTTTCAATACTCGCAAGACTACATTGCCCCTCCGGAGAAAGCATTCAGCAATTAGTTAACCTAACAATAGGGGACAGACTACGTTTGCGGCCTAAACAAAGCTCCTAACTCGCCACACTTTCCTCGGCTCAATCTACAGATTTCGCCTTGCACGGCGAGTCACTTTCTCTTGTTTGCCCAAGAGAAAGTAACCAAATAGAAGGGCACCCCGACATCCGGGTTTGGCGGCTACGCCGCCAAACTTCCCTCCTTCCGGTGCCGCTCCGGGGGCCGGCTTAAAGGGCCATCCATGGCCCTTTAAGCCTCTCGCCGCATCCATGCGGCTCGCCCCCCCTGCGCAACACCTCCACTCGGCCTACTGACGGGGACTCGGGCTCCGAGTTGCCTAATGTTTTTCTTGGCTTCGCGGACTCTGTAGGAGCTACTCGCGGCCTCTAGATATAACGAAATTGTCTTTGAAACACTGCCAAGAGGCGCCTTCAATAGACCCGTGCAGCTCCTATTCTACGATTACTTACGAAAGCACGGAGGCAACATGGAATTTATTAGTAACTTAATCACGATAGTAGGGATACCAGCAGCAATCCTTGCCGCATGGAAGGCCATAGCCGAATTCAAAAATGGAAACGCCGAGAAAATCCGAGAAAACAGACACAAGCAGGCCGCAGCCGCGAAAGAAATATTAAAGGAACTGTTCGCCAGAGAGCGCTCTCACACCGCAATGGAAATACTCGACTGGCCCGGCGGGAGAACCTACAGGGATGGTGAAATCGAGCACCTGATCGCAGCGAGCGACCTCCCCTCCGCCTTAAGAACAAATAATTTGGCATTTTCAGCAAAAGAGAGATTTATCCGCGACGCTTTTGAAGATCTTTTCGACCAATTAGAGCTGATAGAACACTACACCTCCATCGACTACCTGAATTTTGGAGATGTATCTGTACCGATTTCGTATTATGCACGTCAAATAAATAAATACTTCCCCGCATTTGAGCCATTCCTTGACGAATACAGTTATACCAAAGCCAAAAAATTTATCGAACGCGCGGCCACCCTTTGATGTCCCTCATACGGAGCGTGGTCCCATCAGGAAAGGAACACAGAACTTTCAGGCAACTCCAACCGCCCCCTTCAGAAGGCCGAACGGAATCGTCACGTAGGAGGTTGAGCCGCATGGATGCGGCGAAAGGCCCGATTGGCCATGGATGGCCCTTCGGGCCGGGCCTCCGGAGGGACGATGGAGTGAGGGAACCCCGCCGCAGGCGGGGCCGGATGTCGGGGGCAAGCCCTTTTGGTTCCTTTTGGGGCGACTGCCAAAAGGAACCCGCCCAGCAGGGCGGAACCAATGCTTCAACAAACGCAAAAATCAGCAGCGGCACGAACAAAGCTGCGCGATTACCCACCCGAGCTTCAACCAGCGCAGCAACGAGCAGCGGCACGAAAGCGCCAGCAGGCAACACGGAGTATCAGGCAAGCACCCTCACCCCTGCCCCTCTCCCGGTGGGAGAGGGGGTGATCGTTCCCACGCTCTGCGTGGGGCAAGCGCTTTGGGTTACTTTTCCGGGGCCGGCCACCCGGCGACTGACAAAAGTGACCCGCCCAGCAGGGCGGAACCAGCGCATCAGAATATCGCGGAAACGAGCAGCGGCACGAAAGCGCCAGCAGGCAACACAGCGTATCAGGCAAACACCCTCACCCCTGCCCCTCTCCCGGTGGGAGAGGGGTTGATCGCTCCCGCACTCTGCATGGGAATGCAGCTTCTGGCGCTCTGCGCCATTACGTGTTTTTTGCTGCTGGCGGCTCTGCGACGCTCTTGTAGGGTGGACTCGCCGCAGGCAGTCCACCACACCGGAACGCTGCCACCCACTCAGGGCAAAGCCTGCTCCGTGGAATACTTCTGGTAGAGCCTCCCCTCATCCCGCTCACGCACCCGCGCTACCTGCTGCCAGATGCTCCAGGCAGCCTCGCCGGAGTCACGCACGAAGCGCTTGCTGAACAACAGGAAATAGTCCTTCTCCTGCAGCGGCGGCCCCACCTTCTCGAACAGCCCCTGTTGGCCCGAGCGTTTGAGGTAGCTCTCCGCCGCCGGCTCCAGGGCGACATAGGCGTCGATGCGCTTCAGCCGCAGCTTGCCGAAGCTCCGTATGGCCGCGCCCGCTGTCGTCGACCGGCAGGCCGCGCTGGGCCAGCAGGCTGGCCATGACCCAGCCGGTGTTCACGCCGATAGGCCGCGTCAGCCCGCTGAAATCCTGGCCGTCCCAGCCGACCGGGGCGCCCTTCAGGCGGTACAGGGAGTAGCGAATCCGCGTCACCCGCAGGGCACCATCGGGTTCGCCATTGCGCATCGGGTAGGCATACAGGGCCCCGCGCTCCGGCGTGTAGGAGAAGATGAAGGCGCCGTCTATGCTCCCCTCCTCCAGCTCCCACAACATGCGCATCTGCGGCATGCGCCGCAGCTTGGGGCTATAGCCCGCGAGGCGAACCGCCTCGACCACCATCTCCACGGCCAGCCCCGGCGGATCGGCGATCTCGCTGCCACTCCCGGTCTGGAAGGGGTCGGCTTCGACGTCGACATAGACCAGGGAAATTTCCCGGCCATCCGGCTGGGCAATGCAGGGCATGGCGAGGAGCCATGCGGCGAACAGGGCGCTCCAACGACTCGGCCGCATCCTTCGTCTCGTTCCGGGAATCTGTTCCCAGTCTAGCCCGGGCCGCCGGCCGGCAGGCAGGCCTGAACGAATCCGCGCCGATGCCGCTGCAGAAAAAGCGACGCGCATAGGCACGAACAGAGAAAGACGGTGGATAACACTACGCGGTTATCCACCCTACGGGCTCAGCAGGTAGCGCGGAAGCTCAGGGCAGCTCCCTCACCCCTGCCCCTCTCCCGGTGGGAGAGGGGTTGAAGAAGGAAGCGCGCGCAGCGCCTTACTGCTGTTGCTGGGTCTGCATCAGCGCCGCCACGTTCACCCGCGCATGCATCTGCTCGCCGCCTCCGCCGCGGCGCATGCCGCGTACCGGGCAGGCGTCGAGGTAGTCGAGGCCGACGGCCAGTTTCAGATGCCGCTCCGGCCGCGCAAGCTCGTTGGTCACATCGAAGCTGTACCAGCCGTCGCCCAGCCAGGCCTCGGCCCAGGCGTGGCTGGCCAGGTGGCCACTGTCCTCGGTGTAGAGGTAGCCGGACACGTAGCGTGCCGGTACGCCCAGGCTGCGGGCGCAGGCGAGGAAGGCGTGGGCGTGGTCCTGGCACACCCCGGCGCGGCTGGCGAAGGCCTCGGCGGCGGTGCTGTCGACGCGGGTGGCGCCCGGGCTGTAGGGCATCTGCGCGTGCAGGCCGTGCATCAGCGCGATCAGGCTGTCGCGACCCTTGAGCCCGGCGCTGCTGGCGTGGGCGAACTCGCGCAGGGCGTCGTCGGCCTGGGTCAGGCGGGTGTTGCGCAGGTACGGCAGGGCCGAGCGGGTGTCGCGCTCGGACTCGCAATGCGGGTCTATTTCCACCTGGCCGCGCGCGCCGATCACCAGCGCTTCGTGGGGTTCGTCCAGGGTCAGCACATGCAGGATGTTGCCGTAGGGGTCGCGCTGGGCACGCACCGCGCGCGGCAGGTCGAGCCGCCAGTTGATCACGTGCTGGCGCGCGCTCTCCTGCGGCGTCAGGCGCAGGTACTGGATGCTGGCGCGCACCTGATCGTCGTAGTGGTAGGTGGTGTCGTGGCGGATCGAGAGTCTCATACGACCTCCAGATAGGACCTGTGGATGGCGCTGCCCAGTTGGCGCACGAGCAGGATGAAATCGGTGAGCCAGCTATGCAGGCCCTCGTCGAGCACCTCGCCGATGCGGGTGTAGCGCAGGCGCGCGTCCAGCTCGGCGGCCAGGCGCTGGGCCGGGCGACCGTTTTCGCCGGGCAGGCCGGCGAGCATCAGGTTGAGCTCCTCCATGCAGGCGCGCAGCGAGCGCGGCACCTCGGGGCGCAACAGCAGCAGTTCGGCGATCTTGTGGGTGCGCGGCGAGCCGCGGTAGATCTCGGTGAAGGCCTCGAACGAGGACAGCGCGCGCAGCAGCGCGCTCCACTCGTAGTAGCCGCGCGCCGAGGTGTCGCTGACTTCGTCGGCGGCCTCGCCGAGCATCTCGTAGCGCGCGTCGAGCAGACGCAGGGTGTTGTCGGCGCGCTCGATGAAGGTGCCCAGACGGATGAAGCGGTAGGCCTCGCCGCGCATGATGGTGCCGAAGGTGGCGCCGCGGAACAGGTGCGAGCGCTCCTTGACCCATTCGCAGAAGCGGCTGATGCCGTAGCGGCCCAGCCCTTCGGCGGCGATGCCGCGCATCTCCAGCCAGGTGGCGTTGATGTTCTCCCACATGTCGGCGGTGATCCGCCCGCGCACCGCGTGGGCATTGCTGCGCGCGGCCTGCAGGCAGCAGTAGAGGCTGGCCGGGTTGTCCGCATCGAGGGCGAAGAAGTGCAGCATGCGCTCGGCGTGCATCGCACCGTGACGACTCAGGTAGTCGTCCAGGGTGCCGGTGATCAGCAGCGGCAGGGCCAGTTCGTCGAGGCCGTCGCCGCGGCCGTCCTGCGGCATCAGCGACAGCGAATAGCTGACATCGAGCATGCGCGCGAGGTTCTCGGCGCGCTCCAGATAGCGCGACATCCAGTACAGGTCGGCGGCGGTTCTGCTCAGCATGCTCAGTCCTCCACCACCCAGGTGTCCTTGGTGCCGCCGCCCTGCGACGAGTTGACCACCAGCGAGCCCTCGCGCAGCGCCACGCGGGTCAGCCCGCCCGGCACCAGGCGCGTTTCGCGGCCGGACAGCACGAACGGGCGCAGGTCGATATGGCGCGGCGCCACGCCGCTGTCGACGAAGGTCGGGCAGGTCGACAGGCTCAGCGTCGGCTGGGCGATATAGGCCGCGGGGTTGGCCTTGAGGCGCTCGCGGAAGGCCTCGGTCTCGGCCCTGGTCGCCGCGGGGCCGACCAGCATGCCGTAGCCGCCGGAGCCCTGGGTCTCCTTGACCACCAGCTCGGCCAGGTTGGCCAGCACGTGGGACAGCTCCTCGGGCTTGCGGCACTGCCAGGTGGGCACGTTCTTGAGGATCGGCTCCTGGTCCAGGTAGAAGCGGATCATCTCGCCGACGAAGGGGTAGACCGACTTGTCGTCCGCCACCCCGGTGCCGACCGCGTTGGCCAGCACCAGGTTGCCGCTGCGGTAGGCGGCGAGCAGGCCGGGCACGCCGAGCATGGAGTCCGGGTTGAAGGCCAGCGGGTCGAGGTAGGCGTCGTCCAGGCGGCGGTAGATCACGTCCACCGCCTGCGGCCCGGCCGTGGTGCGCATGAACACCCTGTCGTCGCGCACGAACAGATCGGCGCCCTCGACCAGCTCCACGCCCATCTCGCGGGCGAGGAAGGCGTGCTCGAAGTAGGCGCTGTTGAAGCGCCCCGGGGTGAGCACCACCACGCTGGGGCTGTCCAGCGGGCTGGCGCTCTTCAGGGTATCGAGCAGCAGGCTCGAATAGTGGTCGATGGGCGCCACGCGCTGCTGGGCGAACAGCTCGGGGAACAGGCGCATCATCATCTTGCGGTCTTCCAGCATGTAGCTGACGCCGCTGGGGGTGCGCAGGTTGTCCTCCAGCACGTAGTAGGTGCCGTCGCCGTCGCGCACCAGGTCGACCCCGGCGATGTGCGCGTAGATGTCGCGATGCAGGTTCAGGCCCTGCATGGCCAGCTGGTAGCCCTCGTTGGCCAGCACCTGTTCGGGCGGGATGATGCCGGCCTTGAGGATGCGCTGCTCGTGGTACAGGTCGGCGAGGAACATGTTCAGCGCCTGCACGCGCTGGATGCAGCCGGCCTCGACGGTGCGCCACTCGCTGGCGGGGATGCTGCGCGGAATGGTGTCGAAGGGGATCAGCCGCTCGGTGCCCTGCTCGTCACCGTACAGGGTGAAGGTGATGCCGGCGCGGTGGAACAGCAGGTCGGCCTCGCGGCGGCGCTGGGCCTGCAGCTCGGCGGGCGTGTCGGCCAGCCAGCGGGCGAATTCCCGGTAGTGCGGGCGAACCGCGCCGCTCGCGTCATGCATCTCGTCATAGAAGGTGCGGGCCATGCCGTACTCCTTGTCACCCGGACGCAGGAGTCATCGCAAGGGCCGTGCCACGGAAAATTATCCTTTATTTTCAGTATCTTGAAATTTAGACCGGCGAGTCGCGCACCAGTGCGGGGCGCTTTGCGCTGCCGCCGGACGGAGCGCGCCCCAGCGCGTGGCAGCCCGGCCGCCGCGATTGCGGCGGCGGTGGCATGCCGGCAGACTGCGGCACGGGCCGCCCGGGATATTCGGCCTATGCTGATTGCCACATGCCCCCGCCAAGGAGAGCCCCATGTTTCATGGAGAACTGGACATCGCTTCGGCCAAGATCCTGCGCGAGATGCAGGAGCGCATCGCCGCCCTCGACCTGCCGCCTTCCGAGTTGGACGAATCCATCCTGGTCGCCTCGTGGAACATCCGCGCCTTCGGCGCCGCCAGGCGCCACCCGCTGGCGTTGCACCTGATCGCCGAGATCATCGGCCAGTTCGACCTGATCTCCGTCGTCGAGCTGCGCGAGAACCTCGACGACCTGGCCACCGTGCTGGGCTATCTCGGCCCCTACTGGGGCGTGGTCTATTCGGACGTGACGGAAGACTCGGGCGGCAACTGGGAGCGCCTGGCCTTCGTCTACGACAAGCGCGCGGTGCAGTTCGGCGGCCTGGCCGGCTCGGGCATTCCGCCGCGGGAGAGGATAGGCGCGGAGTACGTCAGCTACGAGTCGTTCTGGCGCGCGCCCTACAGCGCCGCCTTCCGCTCCGGCAACTTCGACTTCGTGGCCATCGCCGCCCACCTGCGCTGGGGCGACAGCACGACGGCCAGGCTGCAGGAGATCGAGCGCTTCGCGCGCTGGGTCGACTTCAAGCTGCAGCGCGACAACCGGGTCGATTCCGACGTCATCGTCTTCGGCGACTTCAACACGGAAACCCCGGCGATGCATGCGGCCCTGCAGGCACGGGGGCTGCGCTTGCCCGACGCGCTGACCGATATCAAGACCACCCTGGCCGGGGCCAAGCACTACGACCACATCCTGCACAACCCGCAGTTCAGCAAGTCGTTCTCCAACCTCGGCGGGGTCTGCCGGCTGTTCTCCGAGGCGGACGCCCACTGGTTCGGCGTGAGCGAGGACCAGCTGGAGCACCAGCTCTCCGACCACTTCCCGATCTGGGCGCAGGTGCGGGTCGACACGGACGAAGAGAAGCTGGACCAGCTGATCCGGGGATACTAGCCGCGTTGCAGCTCAGGGGTTCAAACCACCCGCCGTACCTCGGGCTTGCCGAAGGCCAGGCTCAGCCAGTGGCGGTAGAAGCCCTCGGCGACCGCGTTCAGCGCGGCCACCTTGGCGGGCAGGTCGGCCAGCATCTGGTTCAGGCCCTGCTGGCTGGCCTGGGTCTCGTCGAGCAGATGCGACCAGTCGCGCAGCCAGTCCTCGATCAGCGGCGCGGTCATTTCCGGATGGCCCTGCAGGGCCAGCACCTTGTCGCCCCAGGCGAAGGCCTGGTTCGGGCACCAGGGGCTGGACAGCAGCCACTCGGCGCCGTCCGGCAGGGCGAAGGTATCGCCATGCCACTGGAACACCGGGAATTCGCTCGGCAGGTGCGCCAGCCAGGGGCTGGGGTTGTGCTTGTCGCGACGCACCAGCGGCTGCCAGCCGGCCTCGGTATAGGGCATACGATGCACGGCGGCGCCCAGCGCGCGGGCGATCAGCTGGCCGCCCAGGCAATGGCCGATGATGGGGATGTCGCGTCGGATGAAGTGCCGTATCGCGTCGATTTCCGCCCCTATCCAGGGCAGCGCGTCGTTGACGCTCATCGGCCCGCCCATCAGCGCCACCGCACGGGGACGATCCAGGTCGTAGCCGTCGAGCTCGCCGAGGTCGGCGCGTAGCACGGTGAAATCGAGTTGCTGGGCCTGCAGCACGCTGGCCAGGTGACCCGGGGGACAATAATCGACGTGGGTCAGAATCAGGATGTCGGTCATGACTGCTCTCCGCTATCCGCTTGCCAACGCAAAGCCCGTGCCGGAACGGCGGAACCTCGTTGATCTGGCAGGCTTTTTTATTTGAGAGCAGGCTAACCGAGACGGGGCAGACAGGCCAGCCCTCTCCCTTCGGAAGAGGGTGAGCGCAGGGCGGGTGAGGGAGCGCCGAGCTGACACCCTACTCCCTCACCCCCGCCCCTCTCCCAAGGGGAGAGGGGAGCCAAGCCTCAGGGGATGCACACCCCCTGCTTGTCGCTCTGCGCCAGGTCCATCAGCTCGCGGCTGGCCACGGTGTACATGGCGTAGTCGGTGCCGGTGGCCGCGCGCAGGTCGGCCTGCATGGCCAGCCAGCGTTTGACCAGCGGCTTGTGCTGCTCCAGCCAGTAGCCGACGCGCTCCTCGATGTCCGCCGGGCCGTCGGCCATCTGCAGCACGGCCACGGTGATGGCGCGCTGCTGCCAGTCCAGGTCGTCGCGGAAGGCCTCGCGGGCCAGGGCCTGCCAGTTGTTCTCCACCGGCAGGTTGGTGATCTGCTGCAGGTACCAGGCCAGGTCCAGCGCGCCGCCCACGGCGAAGTAGGCGGTGGCCACGTCCGCCGCCGACTGGCCGGTGAGGTCGGCGGCCTCGATGATCGGCAGCAGGGTGTACAGGTGGCTGGTGCCGGCCACCACGCGGGCCAGTTCCTCCGGCACGCCGGCCTCGACGAAGCCCTGGTAGCGCGCCAGCCACTGCTCGCGGGCCGGACCTTCCAGCAGCTCGTCCAGGCGCCCGGCCAGCTCGGCCACGCGCGGGGCGAAGTGGCCGACGTCGCGGGCGGCGTCCAGGTCGTCGCGGCGGCTGCGCAGGAACCAGCGGGTGGTGCGCCGGGCCAGGCGCATCAGCTCGTCCATCAGCTGCAGCTGCAGCTCGGCCGGCACCTTGTAGTCCAGCGCCTCGATCTGCTGCCACCAGTGCGGCAGGCGGAACACGTCGCGCACTATGACGTAGGCGCCGGCGACATTGGCCGCGCTCATGCCGGTGGACTCCTTCAGGCGCTGCACGAAGGTGATGCCCATGTGGTTGACCAAGTCGTTGGCGATCTGGGTGCTGACGATCTCGCGCTTCAGGCGGTGGCGACGCATGGCCTCGCCGTACTTCTGCGCAAGGCGCGCCGGGAAGGCGGTCTCCATCTCGCGGGCCAGGTAGTCGTCGTCCGGCACCTGGGACTTGAGCAGCGCCTCCTTGAGGTCGATCTTGCTGTAGGAGATCAGCACCGACAGCTCCGGCCGGGTCAGGCCGCGACCATTGGCGGCGCGCTCATTGAGCTCGTCGTCGCTGGGCAGGAACTCCAGGGCGCGATCCAGCTTGCCGGCCATCTCCAGCGCCGCCATCAGGCGCTTGTACTCGGGCAGGCGCTCGCGGGCGCGGCGCTCGGCCAGGGACAGGGCCTGGGTCTGCTTGTAGTTGTTGCCCAGCACCAGCGCGGCAACGTCGTCGGTCATGTCGGCCAGCAGCTTGTTGCGCTGCTTGCCGGTCATGTCGCCGGCACCAACTATGCCGCCGAGGAGGATCTTGATGTTCACCTCGTGGTCGGAGCAGTCCACGCCGCCAGCGTTGTCGATGAAGTCGGTGTTGCTGGCGCCGCCGTTGAGGCAGAACTCGACGCGGCCGAGCTGGGTCATGCCCAGGTTGCCACCCTCGCCCACCACCTTGGCGCGCAGTTCGTTACCGTTGACGCGCAGGCCGTCGTTGGCCTTGTCGCCCACGTCGGCGTGACTCTCCTTGCTGGACTTCACATAGGTGCCGATGCCGCCGTTCCAGATCAGATCCACCGGCGCCTTGAGCAGCGCGTTGAGCAGCTCGGTGGGCGCCAGCTTGTCGGCGGCGATGTCGAAGCGCGCCTTCATCTGCGGACTGATGGCGATGCTCTTGGCGCTGCGCAGGAAGATGCCGCCACCCTCGGAGATCAGCTTGGCGTCGTAGTCGGCCCAGCTTGAGCGCGGCAGCTCGAACAGGCGCTTGCGCTCGGCGAAGCTCTTCGCCGCATCCGGACTCGGGTCGATGAAGATATGCAGGTGGTTGAAGGCGGCCACCAGCTGAAGCTTGTCCGACAGCAGCAGGCCGTTGCCGAACACGTCGCCGGCCATGTCGCCGATGCCGATGACGGTGGTCTCGTCCTTCTGCACATCGATGCCGCGCTCGCGGAAGTGGCGCTGCACGCTGACCCAGCCGCCCTTGGCGGTGATGCCCATGCCCTTGTGGTCGTAGCCGGCCGAACCGCCGGAGGCGAAGGCGTCGCCCAGCCAGAAGCCGTAGTCCAGGGCGATGCCGTTGGCGATATCGGAGAAGGTCGCGGTACCCTTGTCCGCCGCCACCACCAGGTAGGGGTCGTCCGGATCGTGGCGCACCACGCCTTCCGGCGGCACCACCTTGCCCTCCTTGAGGTTGTCGGTGACGTCCAGCAGGCCGCTGATGAAGATGCGGTAGCAGGCGATGCCCTCGGCCATCACCTCGTCGCGCGTGCCGCCGGCCGGCAAGCGGCGCGGCACGAAGCCGCCCTTGGCGCCCATCGGCACTATCACCGCGTTCTTCACCTGCTGCGCCTTGACCAGGCCGAGCACCTCGGTGCGGAAGTCCTCCTCGCGGTCGGACCAGCGCAGGCCGCCACGGGCGACATCGCCGAAGCGCAGGTGCACGCCCTCGACGCGCGGGCAGTAGACGAATATCTCGAACTTGGGCACCGGCCGCGGGATGTCCGGGATCAGCCGCGGGCTGAGCTTGAAGCTGAAGTAGGGCTTGGCCTGGCCATCGGCACCCACTTGGAAGAAGTTGGTGCGCAGGGTGGCCTTGATCAGGTCCAGGTAGCGGCGCAGGATGCGGTCCTCGTTGAGCACCGCGACGTTGTCCAGGGCGGCGAGGATGGCCTGCTCCAGCTTCTGCTGCTTGTCCTCCAGGTCCTCGGCGGCCAGTTTGCGCGCCAGGTAGAAGCGGGTGCGGAACAGGCGCACCAGTTCCTTGGCGATATTGGCGTGGTTGACCAGGGTGGCGGCGATATAGCCGAGGTCGAAGCCCAGGCGGATCTGCTTGAGGTAGCGGGCGTAGGCGCGCAGCAGGGCGACGTCGCGCCAGGGCATGGTGGCGGCCAGCACCAGGCGGTTGAAGCCGTCGTTCTCGGCATCGCCAGCGACGATGTGGACGAAGGCATCCTGCAGGGTCTCGTTGAGCTGCTGGATGTCGACTTCCACCCCCGAGGCGCTGGTGAAGGCGAAGTCATGGATCCAGAACTCGCGGCCGTCCTCGCGACGCAGCTTGTAGGGGAACTCGCCGAGCACGCGCAGGCCGAGGTTTTCCAGGATCGGCAGGACGTCGGACAGCGGCAGCGGGGTATCGGCGTGGAACAGCTTGCAGTGCAGTTCCTGCTCGGTCTGCGCCAGCGGCTGGTAGAAGCTCATCACCAGCGGACGCTCGTCGGACAGGCTGAGCAGGTGCTGCATGTCGACCACCGCCGAGTGCGGGGCGAAGCGTTCGGTGTAGCCGGCCGGGAAGCCCTTGGGGAAATCGGCCAGCACCTGGGTGCCGTGGGCCTCGCCGAAACTCTCGACGATCAGGCTGGCGTAGTCGTCCTTCCACGAGCGGCAGGCCTGGATCACTTCCTTCTCGATGCGCAGCGGGTCGATCTGCACACGGTTCTTCGGGTCCACCTTGAGGATGAACTGCACCCGCGCCAGCACCGACTCGGAGAAGTAGGTCCAGAACTCGCAGTCGCTGGCGCCCAGGCGCTCCATGAGAACCTGCTGGATCTTCATGCGCGTCTCGGTGGAGTACACGTCGCGCGGTACGTAGGCCAAGCAGTAGGCGAAGCGGCCATAGGGATCGCGACGGATGAACAGGCGCAGCTTGTTGCGCTCCTGAATCTGCACGATGGCGATGGCGGTGTTGAACAGCTCGTCGATCGGCGTCTGGAACAGGTCGTCGCGCGGCAGCACCTCCAGCACCTGCTCCAGCTCCTTGCCCAGGTGCGCCTTGCGGTCGAAGCCCGAGCGCAGGGCGATCTCGTCCACCTTGCGGCGGATATAGGGGATGCGGCTGACGCTCTGGGCATACACCGAGGAGGTGTACAGGCCCATGAAGCGGCACTCCTTGACCACCTTGCCCTTGGCGTCCAGCTCGCGGATCGAGACGAAGTCCGGGTAGGCCGGACGATGCACGCGGCTCGGCGTGGCGGCCTTGGCGAAGGACAGCAGCAGCGGCTCGCGCAGGTAGTCGACCACCTCTTTCTCGATGTGCAGATCGTCCTTGTTCAGGCCCGCGCGCAGCTGGCGCGACAGGCCGAGCAGCGAGCTCTCGTCGTACACCAGGTGGCCGCCGTCCTTCTCCTCGACCACGGTGAATTCCTCGTAGCCGAGGAAGGTGAAATGGTTGTCCAGCAGATAGGCGAGAAAGGTCTTCACCTCGGCCAGCTCGGCGCCGTCGACCTTGAGCTTAGCCTTGTCCAGCCAGGCCAGCAGCTGCTCGGCCTTGGCCTTCATCGGCTGGAAGTCGGACACCGCCAGACGCACCTCGCCAAGCACCTCGTGCAGGGCCTTCTCCAGGGTGCGCAGCTCGCCGACATGGGCGCAGCGGTCGATCTCCAGGTACATCAGCGCCTCTTGCTGCACATCCTTGCCGCCGCTGCCCTTGCCGAGCAGCTCCTGCAGCTCGCCGTTCTTCTTGCGCTTCACGCTGAACACGCTGTTCTGCAGGGTGTGGATGCTGTAGCCGCGACGGTTCAGCTCCATGCGCACCGAGTCGACCAGGAACGGCAGGTCGGCGTGCAGCACCTCCACGGCGGTGTGGGTGGACTGCCAGCCGTGCTTCTCGTAGTCCGGGTTGTACACCCGCACCAGCGGCTTGCCGTCGAAACGCTCGAGCAGGCGCCAGGACGACAGGGTGCAGCCGGCCAGGTCGCTCAGGCGGCGCTGGGTGAGTTCGTCGAGGGAAACGATGCCGAAGAACTGCTCGGCGAACAGGGCCACTTGTGGCAGCGCCTTGTCGCTGACGTGCTGGGCCAACGCCGCTTGCAATTGATGCTGGAAGTCGGCCTTGCTGGCAGCAGTGAAGAACGCCATGGTGATGCTCCGCTGGTGTTGTTATTCGTCTATGGGCGCGCGGCGCCGGCCTGCAAGCAGTCTAGGCGATAGACAGGACTCGACAGGCGCGGGGCGACCATAAGGTCACGGCAAGCTTAACGAGAGCCCAAGGCAGCTGGATTGCGGAGGGGCGACATATTCGTTCATCGCCGCACGAACCCCCTCTCCCGTCGGGAGACGACTGCCTGGATGCAGGAGGTAGGGCGACGCAGGACGCCAAAGCCGAGGGGCTGGGGTGAGGGAGTGCAGCCTTGCGCGGGGGCCTACATGTTAAGGTTCGCCTTCGCGCACTCGGGAAAGGAAGCCATGCAGTCTCCACATCACCGCCATCTGTTCCTCCATTACGGCACCCTGCTGATCAGCGCCATCGGCCTGCTGCTGCTGGCCCTGGCCGCCTGGCTGCGCCCGCAGCTGCTGGCGCCGCTGCTGTGGGCCGGGGTGCCCATCTACCTGGGCGTGCTGCTGCCGCGCTGGGTCGGCCGCGGCGAACGCCAGCGCCGCGCCGAGGCGGCGAGTCAGGCCATCCAAGCCAAATGGGGCTTCGTCCAGCGCGACCACAGCGGCCCCTGGCTCAACTACATCGACCGCCCCTTCGTGCGCCATTGCCCGGAGTTCGCCGGGCGCTACTTCTACGGCGAGTGGCTGCTGCTGCACGACGGCTGGCTGGTGGTCAATCCGGGCGCCTCGAGCGTGACTGCGGACGGCACCGAGGTGCGCTACGACCTCGACCGGCCGACCACCTATGCCTGGGACGGCTGCACACCCAAGGTGCCCTTCTTCTGGCTGGCGACCATTGGCGTGCCGGACTGGTGGGACAAGTCGCACCGGGTACAGCGCCTGTGCGGCGATGAACTGTGCGAGGAGGAGGTGTTCTGGCCCCTGGCCCACCCCGCCAGCCTGGTGCATGACGCCCTCTACCAGTACCTGGACGCCGCCCCGGTGGCCAAGCACGAGGCCGACCTGCTGTTCCTGCGCATGCTGCGCGAGGCCGGCATGGTCCGCCCGGCGGCCTTCGTCTACTACCTGTGCGTGCGCCTGTTCGGTGCCCCCGACGTGCGCGGCCCGACGCCGCCGAACAGCCGCCTGCGCTGGAGCAACGCGCCGCAGAACTTCGCCGCGCCGCCGCGGTCTGCTTGAGGCGCCGCGAAGCGGAACGGCTCGGCATTAACAAGCGGCGGGCCTGCACGCTCGCCCCTCGATGCAGTACATTTAGCGGCCCGATCGGGTGATTTCGGCGGCCCGTCAGTCCCTCCAGGAAGATTTCGATGGAACATCGTGAAGCCCTAGTCGCGCTGCGGCAGTTTCTTGCAACCCAGATTCTCGGCCAGGAAAGGCTCATCGAGCGCCTGCTGATCGCCCTGCTCGCCGACGGCCACCTGCTGGTGGAGGGCGCGCCCGGCCTGGCCAAGACCAAGGCGATCAAGGAGCTGGCCGAAGGCATCGAGGCCGAGTTCCACCGCATCCAGTTCACCCCCGACCTGCTCCCCGCCGACATCACCGGCACCGAGATCTATCGCCCGGAAACCGGCAGCTTCGTGTTCCAGCAGGGGCCGATCTTCCACAACCTGGTGCTGGCCGACGAGATCAACCGCGCCCCGGCCAAGGTGCAGTCGGCCCTGCTCGAAGCCATGGCCGAGCGCCAGGTCAGCATCGGCCGCTCGACCTACGACCTGTCGCCGCTGTTCCTGGTCATGGCCACGCAGAACCCCATCGAGCAGGAAGGCACCTATCCCCTGCCCGAGGCCCAGCTCGACCGCTTCCTGATGCACGTGAAGATCGGCTTCCCCGACGCCAGCGTGGAACGCAAGATCCTCGCCCAGGCCAGGGGCGATGCCCTGCACGGCGAAGCCAAGCCGGAGCACTTGGTCAGCCAGCAGGCGATCTTCGCCGCGCGCCAGGAAATCCTCGGCCTATACATGGCCGACGCCGTGGAGGAGTACCTAGTGCAACTGGTGATGGCCACCCGCACCCCGGCCAAGCACGACGCCGAGCTGGCCGAGTGGATCGCCTACGGCGCCAGCCCACGCGGCTCCATCGCCCTCGACCGCTGCGCGCGCGCCCACGCCTGGCTGGCCGGACGCGACTTCGTCAGCCCCGAGGACATCCAGGCGGTACTGTTCGACGTGCTGCGCCACCGCATCATCCTGTCGTTCGAGGCGGAAGCCGCCGGCATCGACCAGGACCGCGTGGTGCAGCGCATCCTCGATGTGGTGGCGGTGGCCTGAAGTGCAGCCGCAAGCCGCAAGCCGCAGGCCGCAGGCCATAGCCCGGATAGCATCCGGGACGAACCGCACGCCGCCGCTCGACTCCCCTCTCCCCCCGGGAGAGGGGCCGGGGGTGAGGGACTTGCGCCCCCTGGCGGCCCGGCTGCAATCCGGAATTGACCACACCCCGCTCCCGGATTACATCCGGACCAAGGGCTGATCGCCCCATGCACGCCCAACCCACCCCACCCGGCATCCGCATCAGCCTCGCCGAGCTGATCGAGATGCGCCATCGCGTGCGCGAGGTGCAGCTGTTCTCCAGCCCGGCCAAGCGCAGCCCGCTGATCGGCCTGCACCACTCCAGGCTGCGCGGGCGCGGCGTCGACTTCGACCAGGTACGCATCTACCAGCCCGGCGACGACGTGCGCACCATCGACTGGCGCGTCACCGCGCGCACCCAGGAGCCGCACACCAAGCTGTTCCACGAGGAGCGCGAGCGGCCCATCTTCATCATGGTCGAACAGAGCCGGCGGCTGTTCTTCGGCTCGGCGCTGCAGTTCAAGTCGGTGCTCGCCGCCCAGGCCGCCGCACTGTTCGGCTGGGCCGCGCTGGCGCACAACGACCGCATCGGCGGCCTGGTGTTCGGCGATGTCGAGCACCACGAGATCAAGCCCAGGCGCAGCAAGCAGAGCCTGCTGCAGCTGCTCAACCGCCTGGCCCGCGCCAACCAGGCGCTGCACCCGGACGCGCAGAACGGCCGCGACAACTTCGGCCTGGCCCTGCGCCGCGCCCGCGAAGTGCTGCGCCCCGGCAGCCTGGCGATCATCGTCTGCGACGAGCGCGCCCTGAGCGACGCCGCCGAACAGCAGCTGAGCCTGCTCGCCCGGCATACCGACCTGCTCCTGCTGCCGGTCTCCGACCCCCTCGACCAGGGCCTGCCGGCCGCCGGCCTGCTGCGCTTCATCGAGCATGGCGCGCAGCTGGAGCTGGACACCCACGGCGAGGAACTGCGCGCCGCCTATCGCGGCCTCGCCGAACAGCGCCGCGCGCGCTGGCAGCGCCTGGCGCAGAAGCTCGGCGTGCCGCTGCTGGCGCTGAGCACCGGCCTGGACCTGGTCGAGCAGCTGCACGAGCACCTCAGCCAGCAGGGCAAGCGCGCATGAACCCGCTCGACCAGCTGCAACCGACCATCGCCCCGCCGCCGGTGCCCTGGTGGCCGCCGGCGCCCGGCTGGTGGGCGCTGCTGGTGCTGATTCCGCTGCTGTGCTGGGGCCTGTGGCTGCTGCGCCGCCGGCTGCCACGCCGCCGCGCGCCGCAGGCCCAGGAGCAGCCGCTCGACCCGTTGCGCCAGGCCGCCCTGGCCGAGCTGGCGCGCCTGGTGCGCCCCTACGACGGCCAGCACGCCGGCCCCTGGCTGCAGCAGCTCAATGCCCTGCTCAAGCGCCTGGCCCGCGCCCACTACCCGACAGACAACTGCCAGGTGCTGGGCGGCCGCGCCTGGCTGGCCTTCCTCGACAGCCGCTGTCCGGCCGCCGGCCTGACCCGCTGGATGATCCTGGTGGACGGCCCCTATCGCAGCCACTGCAGCCTCGACGACAAGGCCATCAACGGCCTCAACCAGGCCGTCGACATCTGGATTCGCAAGCATGTTTGAGTTCGCCTGGCCCTGGGCCTTCCTCCTCGCCCCCCTGCCCTGGCTGCTGCGTCTGCTGCTGCCGGCGGCGGACAGCGGCGAGGCGGCGCTCAAGGTCAGCTTCCTCGCCGAGCTGGAGGGCCTCAGCGGCCAGCGCGCGCGGGCCAGGCTGCCGGCCTGGCGCCAGCAGGCGCCCTTCGTCCTGCTGTGGATGTTCCTGGTGATCGCCGCCGCCCGCCCGGAATGGGTCGGCGAGCCGCTGCCGCTGCCGGCCAGCGGCCGCGACCTGCTGCTGGCGGTGGACGTATCCGGCTCCATGGAACATGCCGACATGCAGTGGGACGGCGAGCCCGTCTCGCGCCTGGAGCTGGTGCAGAAGCTGTTCGGCGACTTCATCGAGGACCGCCGTGGTGACCGCGTCGGCCTGATCCTGTTCGGCAGCCGCGCCTACCTGCAGTCGCCGCTGACCTTCGACCGCCACACCGTGCGCACCTGGCTGGACGAGGCGCTGATCAACATCGCCGGGCCGCAGACCGCCATCGGCGACGCCATCGGCCTGGCCGTCAAGCGCCTG
This sequence comes from Pseudomonas sp. CAU 1711, assembly GCF_039888625.1. Taxonomy (NCBI): domain Bacteria; kingdom Pseudomonadati; phylum Pseudomonadota; class Gammaproteobacteria; order Pseudomonadales; family Pseudomonadaceae; genus Pseudomonas; species Pseudomonas sp. CAU 1711. The sequence goes on along the minus strand of NZ_JBDQQT010000015.1, from coordinate 96,618 downwards.
CGCCAGCGCCCGGCCGACAGCCGCGTGCTGGTGCTGATCACCGACGGCGCCAACAACGGCGGCGAGATCGAACCCAAGACCGCCGCGCACCTGGCCGCCGAGCAGCGGGTGAAGATCTACACCATCGGCATCGGCTCCGATCCGCAGCGCAGCGGCATCATGGGCATGCTCGGACTCAACCCCGGGGTCGACCTGGACGAAGCCAGCCTGATCGACATCGCCGAGCAGACCGGCGGCCGCTACTTCCGCGCCCGCAGCGGCGAGGAACTGCAGAGCATCGAGGAGACCCTCGACCAGCTGGAGCCGGCCGCCCAGCTGCCGACCCGCGCGCGTCCGGCCAAGGCCCTCTACCCCTGGCCGCTCGGCTTCGCCCTACTGCTCAGCCTGCTGCTGGTGGCCCGCGAGCTGTGGCCACAGCACTGGCAGGCGCTACATGCACGCATCGGGGGAGCGGACTGATGGAACTGCTCTGGACCCACTGGCTGCGCCCCCTCTGGCTGCTGCCGCTGCCGCTGCTGGCCTGGCTGCTGTGGCTGCTGTGGCACCGCGAACGGCGCAGCGGGCGCTGGCAACTGCTGCTGCCGGCTGCCTTCCAGGCCGTGCTGCTGGCCGGCGGCCGTGCGCGCAGCAGCAAGCTGCCGTGGATCGCCCTCGGCCTGGCCTGGCTGCTGGCCGTGCTGGCGCTACTCGGGCCCAGCTGGCAGCGCATGGAGCAGGCCAGCCAGAAGCGCGCCGACCCGCTGGTGGTGCTGCTCGAACTGACCCCGGCGATGCTCGCCAGCGACGCCGCGCCGACCCGCTTGGAGCAGGCCAAGCGCAAGCTGCTCGATCTGCTGCAGGCGCGCAGCGACGCGCAGACCGCGATCATCGTGTATGCGGGCAGCGCCCACGTGCTGGTGCCGCTGTCCGACGACCTGGCCACCGCGCGCAATCTGCTGGAGGCGGTCAAGCCGTCGATCATGCCCAAGCCCGGCCGCCGCGCCGACCTCGCCGTGCGCCGCGCCCTGCGCCTGCTGGAGCAGGGCGCCCAGGGCCGTGGCCGCCTGCTGTTGATCGGCAGCACGCTGAGCGCCGAGGAACAGGGCGGCATCCGCCAGGCCCTGGGCAATCGCGGCGAACGCCTGGCCATTCTCGGCATCGGCACCGCCCAGGGCGCGCCGATCCGCGGCGAGGACGGCAGCTTCCTCAAGGACGCCGAGGGCGCCATCCTCCTGCCGCGCCTGGACGAGGCCGGCCTGCGCCGCCTGGCCAACGAGCTGGGCGGCCGCTACCGCAGCGCGCGCCTGGACGACGGCGACCTCGACGGCCTCGGCCTGCTCGACGGCCCGCAGGAGCTGCGCGAGGGCGGCGAACCCACCCAGCTGGCGGCCTGGGCCGACCAGGGCCACTGGCTGCTGCTGCCGCTGCTGCTGCTCGCCGCCTGCGCCGGCCGTCGCGGCTGGCTGTTCTGCCTGCCGCTGCTGCTCGGGCTGATCCCGCAACCCGGCTATGCCCTGGGCTGGGACGACCTCTGGCTGCGCCCGGACCAGCAGGGCCAGCGCCTGCTCCAGGCAGACCAGCCCAAGGCCGCCGCCGAACGCTTCGCCGACCCGCAGTGGCAGGGCGAGGCGCTGTACCGCGCCGGCGACTACCCGGCCGCCGCCGAGCGCTTCGCCCAGAGCGACAGCGCCAGCGCCCACTACAACCGCGGCAACGCCCTGGCCAAGAGCAACGAACTGGAGGCCGCGCTGGACGCCTACGAGCAGGCCCTGGAGCGCCAGCCCGACCTGCAGCCGGCGCTGCACAACAAGGCCCTGGTCGAGCAACTGCTGCGCCAGCAGCAACAACAGCAACAGCAGTCGCAGCAGGGCGACCAGCAGCAGTCGGGCGAGCAGCAGCCTTCCTCCGGCCAGCCGCAACCCGGGCAACCGCAGCAGAATCGCGACGCACCCGCGCAGACCCAGCCCGAAACGCAACCTCAGCGGCAGGCCGAGGAGCCGCAGCCCCAGCAGCAGGGCCAGGCGCAGGACAACGCCGCCCAACATCCGCCCGAGAACGGCCAGGCCCAGCCCGGCGCCGACGAGCCGCAGGCCGCCGAAACCCAGAGCGCCAGCGCCCAGCCGCTGGACGGCGAGCAGCGCGACGCGCTGGAACAATGGCTGCGGCAGATCCCGGACGACCCCGGCGAGCTGCTGCGGCGCAAATTTCTCTACGAACAACAGCAGCGCCAGGAACGAGCCCGATGAAACGCCTGCTTTGCGCCCTCCTCCTCTGCCTGGCCGGCACCCAGGCGCTGGCCGCCGGCTTCTCCGCCACCGTCGACCGGGCGCGGTTGAACGAGGGCGAGACCTTCGACCTGATCCTCGAATCCGAGGATGCCACCCAGTTCGGCAGCCCCGACCTCGCGCCCCTGCGGCAGCAGTTCGAGGTGGTCAGCACGCGCCAGGAGAACCGCCTGTCCAGCTTCGGCGGCAAGGCCCGCGCCAGCACTCGCTGGATCGTCACCCTGCTGCCGCTGCAGAGCGGCTACGTGGTGGTGCCGCCGCTCAAACTGGGCGACGCCGAGAGCAAGCCGATCACCCTGCAGGTGGTCAAGGGCGATGCCGGCGCCAGCGGCAAGCTGGCACCCATCTTCATCGACGCCAGCCTGGACCGCGAGAGTGTCTACGTGCAGGCCCAGGCGCTGCTGACCCTGCGCATCTACCACTCGGTGTCGCTGTTCGACGACAGCAGCCTGACCCCGCTGAGCATCCCCGATGCGCGGGTGGAGCAGCTGGGCGACCCGCGCACCTTCGAGACCGACATCAACGGCGTGCGCCACGGCGTGATCGAGCTGCGCTACGCCATCTTCCCGCAGCACAGCGGCGAGCTGACGATTCCCTCGCAGGTGTTCAGCGCCACCCCGGTGGAGCGTTCCAGCAACTACGACTTCAACCCCTTCGGCCCGCGCCCCGGGCGCCTGACCCGGGTGCGCTCGCCGCAGATTCCGCTGCAGGTCAAGCCGCGCCCGGCCAGCTGGCCGGCCAACGCGCCCTGGCTGCCGGCCCGCGCCCTGAGCCTGAGCGAGGCCTGGAACCCCGAGCCCAAGGACGTCAGCGTCGGCGACTCGCTGACCCGCAGCCTGATGCTGCGCGCCGAGGGCCTGTCCAGCGCCCAGTTGCCGCCGCTGCCGATCCAGGACAGCCCCGGCCTGCGCCGCTACCCGGACCAGCCGCAGCTGCGCAACGAGAGCGGCGACAAGGGCCTGACCGGCAGCCGCGAGGAGAGCGAGGCGCTGGTGCCCGGGCAGAGCGGCCACATCAGCCTGCCGGCGGTGGAAGTGCTGTGGTGGAACACCGAGCAGGACCGCCTGGAAACCGCCAGCCTGCCGGCGCGCAGCCTGGAAGTGGCGAAGAACCCCAGCCTGGAAGTGGAGGCACCGATCGGCGCGCCGGCCGCGCTCGGCGAGGCCCCGTCGCTGTGGCCCTGGCAACTGGCTTGCCTGCTGCTCAGCCTGAGCACCGCGCTGGGCTTCGCCCTGTGGTGGCGCGCGCGCCGCCAGCCGGCTATTTTGCCGGCCGCGCAGAGCGGCCCCAGCCCGCGCACCCTGCTCGACGACCTCAAGCGCGCCTGCCAGGCCAACGACCCGCAGGCCACCCGCCAGGCGCTGGATGCCTGGGCGCGCCAGCAACCGGAAACCCTGGCCGACATGGCCGCGCGCTTCGTGCCGCTGTCCGAGGCCCTCGACGGCCTCAACGGCGCGCTGTACAGCGAGAGCGGCCATCAGTGGCAAGGCGAGAGCCTGTGGAAGGCGGTACGCAGCCTGCCCGCCCTGGAGGCGGCGGCCAACCCGCAGGAAACCAGCCCGCTGCCGCCGCTCTACCCACGCTGACGGCCACGCCAAGGACGCACGCCATGACCCTCAAGGAAGAACTCGCCGCCTTCTACCGCCGCTGCGGCTTCAGCGACACGGCCGACCGCCAGGCCTGCACCGTGCCGGTCTACACCGGCTGCCTGCTGGTGCCGCTGCCGAACATCGAAACCCGCCACATCTACCTGAAGTACCACGACCTGCACCATATCGCGACCGGCTACAGCACCGGGCGCATCGGCGAGGGCGAGGTCAGCGCCTGGGAGCTGGGCACCGGCTCGATGCTGAATTCGCCGCTGCTCGGCACCATGAACCTGATCGCCCTCTCCACCGGCCTGGTGCTGCAACCCAAGCGCATGTGGCGCGCCTTCCGCCGTGGCTGTCGCAGCCGCAACCTGTATCCGCTGAGCATGCGCGAGAAGATCGACGGCGAGCACTGGGCCGACCTACCGGCCCTGCAACAGGCGCTGCTGGACAGCCGCCGCGATCCCCTGCCGCCGCCCCTGCGCGCCATCGAGTTCGGCGCCTACGCGGCGGTGGCCATGCTGATCCACGCGCTGATCGCCATCCCCGCCCTGTGCACCCGCGTGGTCACCGACATCGGCCTGGGTCACAGCTTCATCCAGGCGGTGAAGCCGAGCAAACGTACCGATCTCTACTGAGTTCAGCATAACTTCATGGCCGTCATAGGGCTGTGGGTGCTGCTTCTCCGGGCGCTGGCCTGATCGCTGCCGCCGAACGAGATCGGGGCATGCCCTGCCCCGATCTCCCGGGCACTATTGCGGTGCCTTGGTCGTGCGCAGGTAGGGCAGCTTGATATCGATAGCCCCGTACTTCTCGCGCGCCTGCTCGTCATTGAGGGCGAGGGCGACTATCACGTCCTGGCCGCTGATCCAGTTGGCCGGGGTGGCGAGCGGCACGTTGTAGGTCAACTGCAGGGCATCCAGCGCACGCAGTACCTCGGCGAAGTTGCGTCCGACCGACATGGGATAGGTCATGCTCAGCTTGAGTCGCTTGTCCGGGCCGATGATGAACACCGAGCGCACGGTGGCGGTGTCGGCGGCGGTGCGGCCGTCCGGCAGGTAGGCTTCGGCCGGCAGCATGTCGAAGGCCTTGGACACCGCCAGCTCCTCGTCGGCGATGATCGGGAAGCCTGCCGAGGTGCCGCAGAAGCCTTCGATATCGCCTTTCCACTTCTTGTGGCTGTCCACGCCGTCGACCGACACCCCGATGACCTTGGTACCGCGCTTGCGCCACTCCTCCGCCAACTGGGCGACCGCGCCGAACTCGGTGGTGCAGACCGGGGTGAAGTCCTTGGGATGGGAGAACAGGATGGCCCAGTCGGAGCCTATCCATTCATGGAACCTGATCGGCCCCTGGTCGGTGTCGGCGCTGAAGTCGGGCACCAGATCGTTGATACGTAGCGTCACTTGATCTTCTCCTTGATTCGTCTTGCGGCCCCTGCCGGGCCAGTCGAGGCCGGTTGGCCACCACAGCGCTGGAGTATAGGCATCTGTCCGACTCTTGCCGTCATGCGTCGACAACGACCGGCCCGCCATATTAGGGTCGGCTGCGACAACAGCCACAGCAGCCTCACGCCCATGGATGGCATCGCCAAGATTGCGCTCAAGATCGCCCTCAGCCTGCCCATCGCCTATGGCCTGGCCTACCCGCTGCTGAACCCCGAGGCGGGTGGCGGCATCCTCAAGGAGGTCGAGATGTTCGGCCCGCTGGGCAGCCTGCTGGCGATCGCACTGTTTCTCGCGCTGGTGGCGCTCTACTGCCGCGACCTGCAGCGCTCACTCGCGCTGGTCCGCCCCGAGGCGCGCCGAGCCCGTCCGCGCAGCGTGTGGCTGATGTTCCTGCTGCCGTACAACTTCATCGAGGATTTCTGCATCGTCGCCAATGTCGCCGCCTCCCTGCGTGCGGAGGCGCGGCATAACGCCGACCTGCGGTTGCCGCGCGATGCCGGGCTGGTCAGCGGCTGGGGCTGGTGCGTGGCGCAGATCGTCGCGCTGGTCCCGCACCCGCTGGGCTCGCTGGCCGGCCTGCTGGCCATGGCGCTATGGATAGTGCACTGGCGTTTGGTGCGGCGGGCCAATGCGGCGCTGGCGCCCGTCCCGGCAGCCGCCCTCTGAGGCACCTCTCCCCCGCCCCGCTCGAGGGTTTCCGACACGCACCCGGCGAACGAACAGCAACCCGCGCTGCCACAGCCCGAACTTTTGCTCTAGCCTTGGCGCCGCCATCGCACCGAGGAAACCCCATGTTCAAGCGCAGCTTCCATTCCCTCGCCACCACCTGGCTGGCCGGCCTGCTCACCCTGCTGCCGCTGGCCCTATCGCTGTTCCTGCTGGGCTGGCTGGTGAGCCTGCTGAACAAGCTGATCGGCCCCTCCAGCTTAGTCGGCACGCTGTTCGCCGAGCTCGGCCAGCCTTTCGCCAACAGCCAGGAACTGGCCTGGCTGCTCGGCGCCCTGGCCTTGGTGGCGGCGCTCTATCCGCTCGGGCTGGCCGTGCAGCTGGGCCTCAAGGGCCCGCTGCGGCGCCTGCTCGATCGCACCCTGCGGCGCATCCCGCTGCTCGGCAACCTCTATGGCCTGGCCGATCGCTTCGTCGGTCTGCTGGACCAGCAGGACAATACCGACCTGACGGCCATGCGCCCGGTGTGGTGCCTGTTCGGCGGCGACGGCGCGGCGGTGCTGGCCCTGCTCTCCAACCCCGAGCCGGTCGAGATCGACGGCCGCGCCTACCAGGCCATCCTGGTGCCCACCGCACCGGTGCCGGTCGGCGGCGGGCTGCTCTATGTGCCGGTGGAATGGCTCAGGCCGGCGGAGATCGGCATGGACAGGTTCACCAGCATCTATGTGTCGATGGGCATCACCCCACCGGGCGCGGGCAAGCTAAAGACCCCATGAAAGCCATTGCACTGCGCTCGCCAATCGGGGCGCAACTCGGGAGGACCTCACGATCCTGACGCTGCGGCTGCACAGCACAGCACAGAAAAAAGGCGACCCGAAGGTCGCCGTCAATTCATTCCGGGGAGGAATGTCAGAAACGCATCCGGGTATCGCAGGAGCCGGATGACACAATTCTCGCCCTAGGCAGCCCTCCCCACCATTCAACCTAAGTAGCATACCGCTTCGCTAGGACAGACTGGACTTGGCGCCTACCTGCCTCTCGCGCGCCACTCCGGTCATCCCAGCCACCATCAGTGCACTGCCACAGGCCAGCGCCAGAAGCACCACGAATACCGCCAGCACATGCAGGCAAGGCAATACGTGATTCCATGGGCGAGCCACCCCCAGAAAGGCAGCAAACAGCCAGCCGCTGCTGGAAAGCGCGCCCAGCAGCGCCAGGCGGCTGCGCGCCGCGAACGGCAGCGCGGCATAGGCCGCCCGCTGTAGCTGCGGGAAGCCGACCTTGTGCAATAGCAAGCCATTGATGCTCAGCAGCGCGACTATTCCCACCTTGGCCCAGAGCTTCTGGTTGAGCAGGTAGCGCATACCCTCATCGTGATAGCCCTGCAGCACCAGCAGCAATCCACTCGCCCAAAGCGCCAGCAGAGCCAGGGTCACGATCTTTTGGGTTTCCGCTAGATAGGCCAACTGAGTCGAACCCAGTGGTGCATGGCGCCAACGCCAGAGCTTGTGATCCGCCAGGAGCACATGTCCGAGGGCAATACAGGTCGAGAGCAGGTGGCCATACACCAACAACGTTTTGAACATGGTGGGGAACCTTTGCCTCGTCCGGAACGGACAAGGAGGAGAGCGTTAGATTTGTATCTAAATGCTAACAATTCTCACAAGCCAGTACAATTGACTTTTACTTGCACGAAGGTGCCAACTGTTCGATTGGACTCCCAATGAGAGGGCACCCGGGGCCTCGGGCACATCAACGTAGCGAGTACGACTCGGACAATGGGCTCAGGTCGAACTGAAATAGCGCGCACGCACCTCATCCACCGCGGCCTCGCGCAGCAGGGTGATGAACAGCTGCTCCACGTCACTAAGCAACTGGTTCTCCGGGGTCACCAGATACACCTCGTTGACCGGCAGGTCCTCGTATGGCGGCAGCTGGAACAGCAGGTTCTGCGCCACGTAGGGCCGCGCGCCTTCGACCGTCATAGCGCCGAAGCCGAGGCCGGCGAGAATCAGCCGACGGATTTCCTCCTCGTTGGGCGACACCGCCACCAGGCGCCCCCAGAACTGCTGCTCGGCGCGCACGTTGCTGACCGCACTGAGCCCCTCGCCGGGCTGGTCGCTCTCGAAGGAGATGTAGGCCAGACCGCGCAGGTCGGCGCTGGTCAGGTCGTCCCGTCCGAACAGCGGGTGCGTCGGCCCGCAGTAGAAGGCCATCTGCTCGTAGCCGAGCAGGTCGAAATGCAGCCCGGTCTGCGCCGTCTTCTTGTTGCTGATGCCGATGTGCAGGCGATCCTGCGCCACCGCATCGACGATATGCGCGCTCGGCTCGGAGCTGAGGCTGATCAGGACATTGGGGTACTGCCGGTGAAAGCGCACCAGCGCCGCGTCGAACGGCCGGCAATAGACGTGGCTGGCCACCTGGATATGCAGCTCGCCGAGTACCGCACCGGCCTCGCCGGCGTACTGCTCGGCCATCTTTTCCAGGATGCTGCCGGCCGAGGAGATGTACTCGTAGACCCGCAGGCCCTGCTCGGTCAGGGCGAACATGCCCTTGCGCCGCAGGATCAGGCGCATGCCCAGGTGCTCCTCCAGGCGCTTGAGCGCGTTGCTCACGCTCGGCTGGCTGAGCGACAGGCGCCGGGCGGCGCCGGTGATGCTGCTTTCCTCGACGATGACCAGAAAGGTGTACAGCAGGTTCCAGTCCAGATTGCGCAGCAGGCGCTCGCGCGGCGACAGCATGATCGGCATTTCTCCCAGGCAGGCCGTCATGCCGACGGCTCCGGGCAGACCTTAGCACTGCCGCCGCCCCGAAGGGCAGCGCGCGACTGCCCCGCAGGCGACACGCCGATGCCTTCAGTCGACATCATGCGCCAGCAGGTCGGCATACTCGGCGCGCCGGCGGATCAGCCGGCTGCCCTGCTTGAGATCCACCAGCACCGCCGCGGCGGCCTGGCGCCCGCAGTACTGGCTCATCATCTCCAGCGCGTAGGCGCCGACATCCAGCAGCGCGATCACATCGCCCTGCGCCGTGGCCGCCGGCAGCTCGCGCAGGTTCGGCTGGTGCACCAGCACCTGCTCCAGCACCGCGCGGTGCTCGGCCAGCGCCGGCTGTTCGGCGATCAGCTCGGCCACCGCGCCCTCGCCCTCGATGTCGTAGTAGGTGTCGCTGCTGTCGCACAGCGGGCCGGCCATGCGAAACAGCGCGGTGTCGCTGTCGTCGGCGCGCGAGGCGTTGAGCATGTGGAAGTACCAGCCGATGTACAGGTCGAACAGCACGCTGTAGCCGGCATCCAGGTAGAACACCGGGGTCTGGCGCTGCTTGTGCGCCTCGATGCGGGTCAGCAGGATGGCGCTGTCGCTGACCATGCTGCGGCCCGGCTCGACGATGATCTGGATGTCCTTGCCCAGCGCCTGGCTGATCGGGCGGATCAGCTGGCGGGCGAGCATGGCGAAGTCGATGTCGGTGCGGTAGCTGTCGCGGTAGTGCGGCGCCACCGGGGCGAAGTTCTCTTCGGCGCTGCTGTAGTTCTTGGCGAAACCGCCGCCGAGGTTCAGGTGCTCCAGCGGGTACGGCAGGCGCGCGCTGACCTCGCGCACGTAGTCGACGAGGAACGCCGCCTCGGCCTGGTACACGCCGATGTCGGTGATCTGGGTGCCGATGTGCGCGTGCACGCCGACCATCTTCACCGCCTGCGGGTGCTGCAAGATCAGCCCCAGCGCCTCGGCCTGCTCCTCGGCGGTCATGCCGAACTTGGAGGTCGAGGTGCCGGTCTGCCAGCCGGCGGCGGCGCCGCCGCGGATTTCCGGGATGATGCGCAGCGCCACGCGCGCTTGCCGCCCCAGCTCGCCGGCCACGGCGATGATGCGCTGCAGCTCGGACAGCGAATCGACGTTGATCGCGCCGATGCCGGCGCCGATCACCTCGCGCAGCTCGCGTACCTGCTTGGCCACGCCGTTGAACACCAGCTCGGCCGGATCGAATCCGGCCACGCAGGCCTTGTGGAATTCGCCGCCGGAGTTGACCTCCAGCGCCAGGCCGCAGTCCTTGAACACCCTGAGCACGGCCAGGTTGGCGCAGGCCTTGCTGGCGAAGCACACGCGGGTGTTGGCGTGCTCGCGGCGGAAGTTGTCGAGGATATCGGCGGCGTTGCGGCGCAGACGCGCCTCGGAATACACATAGAGCGGCGAGCCGTACTTCTCGACCAGCTCGACGGCGTTGACGCCATCGATCAGCAATTGGTTGCCGGCACTGGTCAGGTGCTCTTCGCGTTTCCACGGGTGCAGCGATACGACTGAGGTCATGGCAGGAACTCTAGGCAGAAGGTAGGGAGTCAATCAGTGCTGGGTGGCCAGCAGGCGGCGCAGGTTGGGCGACTGCGGATCGTCGAACAGCTGCTCGGGCGGCCCCTGTTCCTCGATGCGGCCCTGGTGCAGGTAGACCACGCGCGAGGACACCTCGCGGGCGAAGCGCATCTCGTGGGTGACCATGATCATGGTGCGGCCCTCCTCGCCCAGCTCGCGGATCACCTTGAGCACCTCGCCGACCAGCTCGGGGTCCAGCGCCGAGGTCGGCTCGTCGAACAGCATCACCTCCGGGTCCATGGCCAGGGCCCGGGCGATGGCCACGCGCTGCTTCTGCCCGCCGGACAGGCACTCGGGATAGACGTGGCACTTCTCCAGCATGCCGACCCGCGCCAGCAGGCTGCGCGCCTTGGCCTCGACCTCCTCGCGCGGGCGGCCGAGCACGATGCACGGGCCCAGCATCACGTTCTCCAGCACGCTCATGTGCGGCCACAGGTTGAACGACTGGAACACCATGCCCAGATGCGTGCGCACCCGCTCGATCTGCCGCTGGCAGCGCCTGGAGCGCTTGCCACACTTGTCGGCGGCCAGCTCCAGCTCTTCGCCCTGCACGCGCAGGGTGCCGCTGTCGGGGAACTCCAGCAGATTCATGCAACGCAGGAAGGTGCTCTTGCCCGAGCCGCTGGAGCCGATGATGCTGATCACGTCGTGCTTGTGCGCGGTCAGCGAGACGCCCTTGAGCACCTCGATACCGGCGTAGGACTTGTGCAGGTGCTCCACTTCGAGGGCAGCCTGGGAATTCTGGATGGCGGTCATCGGGCCACTCCTGTGGAAAGTCGGTTGAGCAGGCTGCGGTGCTTGTTGGGCTGCGCGCTGCGGTTATGCAGGTGACGGGTCAGGCAGGCCTCCAGGCGGCGCCAGAGCATGACGAACAGCGTGGTCATCAGCAGGTAGAGCACGGCGGCCCAGAAGTACAGGGACAGGTCGAATGTCTGCGAGAAGGCGCGGCGGGTCTGGCCCATCACATCGAGCACGGTGATCACGCTGACCACCGCACTGCCCTTGAGCAGCAGGATGATCTCGTTGCCCAGGGCCGGGAACACGATGCGGTAGGCGTTGGGCAGGACGATCTTGCGGTACAGGTCGAAGCGGCGCATGCCCATGGCCACGCCCGCCTCGATCTGCCCGGTGGGCACCGCGCGCAGGCCGCCACGCAGTATCTCCACCTGGTAGGCGGTGGAATTGAGCACGAAGGTCAGCAACGCGCAGTAGTAGGGATCGCGGAAGAACCACCACAGCCCCGCCTCGGTCAGCGGCACGCGGAACTGGCCCGAGCCGTAATAGACCAGGAACAGCTGCGCCAGCAGCGGCGTGCCGCGGAAGAACGACACGTACAGGCGCACCGGCCAGCGCCAGGCGATACTCGGGCTGCGCCGCAGCAAGGCCAGCGGCAGCGACAGGCAGCCGGCCAGCAGCGCGGCGATCAGGGTGAGCTGCAGGGTCAGCCCGGCGCCGGACAGCAGCGGCCCGGAAAAGCGTTCGAGAATATCGATCATGCCGTGTGCCCCTCGCGTTCGAAGCCGCGATTGGCGCGGCGCTCCAGGCGGGCCAGGGCCCATTCGCAGAGCAGGCAGATGGCCCAGTAGATCAAGCACACCACGGCGAAGAACAGGAAGGGCTTCTTGGTCACGCCGACGGCGATATTGGCCATGCGCATCAGATCGTTGAGCGCGATCACCGAGACCAGCGCGGTGTCCTTGATCAGGCTCACCCACAGGTTGCCCAGCCCCGGCAGGGCCAGGCGCAGCAGCTGCGGCAGCTCGATCAGGCGGAAGATGGTCAGCCGGCGCACGCCGATGGCCTGCGCGGCCTCCAGCTGGCCAGGGTCCAGCGCCTGCCAGGCGCCACGCCAGACTTCGCTGGAATAGCCGGCGAAGACCAGCCCCAGAGCAACCACCCCGGCCAGGAAGGGGCTCAGCTCGACCGGGGTCGCCCCCGGGTTGTGCCACTTGAGCAGGCTGTTAATCGCCAGCCCGACGCCGTGGTAGATGATGAACAGGGTCAGCAGCTCGGGCAGACCGCGGATGGTGGTGCTGAAGCCGACGGCCAGGGCACGCAGCAGCCTGCCGCCGAACAGCGCCATGGCCGCCACGGCCAGGCCCAGCGCCAGGCCCAGTGGCAGCGTGACCGCCGCCAGGGCCAGGGTCACGCCCAGGCCGCGCAGCAGTTCGTCGCCCCAGCCGCCACCGGTGAAGCTCAGGTAGGAGAGCCACTCCATAGAACAGTCTCGTCTCGATCGGAAGGATGGAATCTCGATACAGCCGCCACACCGCTCCGCGCGCGCACTCGCGCGGGATCGCGGAGCGGTGTCCGGGGCTTACTTCTGCAAGGTCAGCAGGTTGACCGAGAAGTACTTGTCGTTGATCGCCTTGTAGGTGCCGTCGGCGATGATCGCGGCCAGGGCCTGGTTCAGCTCCTCGCGCAGGGCCGCGTCTTCCTTGCGCAGGGCGATACCGACGCCCTCGCCCACGTACTTGGCCTCGCTGATCGGCGCGCCGGCCAGCACACAGCAGGCGCCGTCCTCGGTCTTGGCGGTCCATTCCAGCATCGGGATCATGTCGCCGACCTGGGCGTCGAGGCGGCCCGAGGCCAGGTCGAGGTTGACCGCATCCTGGGTCGGGTACAGGCGCACGTCGGAGTCCGGGAACATGGCCGAGAGGTAGTCGCCCTGGGTGGTCGAGCCCTGCGCGCCGATGGTCTTGCCGGCCAGGCCCTTGGGCGAGAAGTCCCTGAGCTCCGAGTCCTTGGGCACCACGAAGGTCATGGCCGACTTCTGGTAGGGCGCGGTGAAGGCGACCTTCTGCTTGCGCTCCTCGGTGATGAACATCGAGGCGATGATCAGGTCGTACTTGTCCGCCAGCAGCGCCGGGATGATGCCGTCCCAGTCCTGGGCGACGAACTGGCACTTGGCCTTCATCTGCGCGCACAGCGCGTTGCCGATCTCGATGTCGAAGCCGTCCAGCTGGCCGTCTGCGGTGAAGAAATTGAAGGGCGGATAGGCCCCCTCGGTGGCGATGCGCAGGGTCTGGCCTTCGCCGGCCAGGACGGCGGAGCTCGGCAGAATGGCCGCAGCGGCCAGCAACAGGGAGCATAGAGTCTTGTTCATGTTGTTTTCCTCTAGGGCAATGGACGGTGAGGTACGGGCCTGGCCGGCTGTTGGCGGGGGGGTGCGGCCTGCCTGCGGGCTAGAATCCGTCCGCCCTTCGCATTGTTCAAATGTATCTTTGAAATCCAATGCATAGCCCTAGGCTATGTATAAGCACTGCCACGCGAGGTGGCAGAAAGCCCTGCGATGCAGCAGGGGCAAGGCTCCGGCAGGACTGGCGCCGAGACGAAAACGCTGCATCCAGGCGCAGTGCTGCGCGCGATCGCCAGGAGCAGGCCGGCGCAAAAATGATCGGCAATGTCGCCATCCCCGCGCTGCATGCGGACGGCGTAGGGGGCGGATGGATCAATCGGTGAGCCTTGGCGGGCTCACCGCGCGGGGGATCGATCAGTCCCGCCCCAGGCCGTACTGGCGCAGCTTGTTGGCGATGGTGGTATGCGACACGCCGAGGCGCTTGCCCAGTTGGCGGCTGCTCGGGTGCTCGGCGTACAGGCGCTCCAGCACGGCCTTCTCGAAGCGGCCGAGGATGGCGTCCAGGTCGCCCTCGGTGGAGAAGTCGCCCAGCGGCTGCGGCGCGCCGTAGTCCGGCAGGCGGATATGCTCGGCCTTGACCAGGCCGCCGTCGCACAGCGACACGGCCTGGAACAGCACGTTCTCCAGCTGCCGCACATTGCCCGGCCAGTGGTAGTGGGCCAGGCGCTCGAAGGCCTGGGGCGCCAGCCTGGGCAAGGGGCAGCCAATCTGCCGGCTGGCCGAGTCGAGGAAGTGCTCCACCAGCGGACCGAGGCCGTCCAGGCATTCGCGCAGCGGCGGGATATGCAGGGAGAGCACGTTGAGGCGGTGGTAGAGGTCCTGGCGGAATTCGCCACGGGCGCACAGTTCGGACAGGTCGACCTGGGTGGCGCAGATCACCCGCACGTCCAGGTACACTTCCTCGTCGCTGCCGACCCGGCGGAAGCAGCCGTCCTGCAGGAAGCGCAGTAGCTTGGCCTGCAGGCGCGGGCTCATCTCGCCGACCCCGTCGAGGAACAGGGTGCCGCCGGCGGTCAGCTCCAGCAGACCGAGCTTGCCCTCCGGGCGCGCGCCCTCGAAGGCGCCGGGGCCGTAGCCGAACAGCTCGGTCTCGGCCATCGACTCCGGCAGGCCGGCGCAGTTCAGCGCCATAAAGGGCGACTGGCCGCGCGGGCTGGCCAGGTGGCAGGCGCGGGCCAGCAGCTCCTTGCCGGTGCCGGTCTCGCCCTCGATCAGCAGCGGCGCGTCCAGCGGCGCCATGCGCCGGGCCTCGCGCACCACGGCGGCCATCACCCTGGAGCTCTGGAAGATCGAGTCGAAGCCGCGCAACTCGTGCTTGCGCACGTTGTAGATGCGCTCGCCAACCCGATCCGCCCGGTGCAGGGTGAGCACGGCGCCGGCCAGCGCCTCGCTCTCGTCATGCTCGTTCTGCAGCGGCGCGATATCGGCGAGGAAGGTGTCGCCCTTGACCTTGACCCGCAGGCCGTTGACCCGCGACTTGTTGGCGCGCACCAGTTCCGGCAGGTCGAAATCCTCGATATAGCGCGACAGCGCCATGCCCGGCACCTCGTCGACGCGCACCCCGAGCAGCTGCGCGGCGCTGCGGTTGGCCGCGACTATGGCGCCGCCCATGTCGATGGACAGCACCGGAAAATCCAGCGCGCCGAGCAGCGCGTTGAGCTCCAGATGACGGCGCTCGCTGGGCATCAGGCCGACACGCTTGACCCCGAACACCCCGGAAATGGCCTCGAACTTCGGACGCAGCGACTGGAACTGCAGATTGATCAGGTTCGGGCAGTGCAGGTAGATGGCGTTGCCCTGCTCGCCACCGACCTCGCCGCGGGCGACGTTGATGCCGTAGTCGACCAGCAGTTCGAGGATGTCGCGCAGGATGCCGACGCGATTCTGGCAATGGACCTTGATGCGCACGCTGGATGCCCCGGACTGTGCTGATGGTGGAGGCACGGCGCGGGATTTCGCAGCCGGCCGCGATTTTCCGTAAAGAATATGTGACAGAAGAGTCGATCAACAAGGGCAATCTGCGGCATTCGGCCACAGTCGTAAGCAGAATTTTACGATCCTGCCCCGCTCGATCGGTCAGTCCGCCCCATCGACAGCCTTCCACCCGGGAAAGAGACGACGCTAACTGTTGTCCATACAAGAACAACAGCCCCAGCGGGAGGCCTGCATGAAAGGCACGCAGTACGTGGCACGGCAACCGGACGAGCACGGTTTCATCCACTATTCGGACACCGAGCATCAGGTGTGGAACACCCTGATCACCCGGCAGATGAAGGTGCTGGAGGGGCGCGCCTGCCAGGAGTACTTCGACGGCATCGAACAGCTCGGCCTGCCGCACGAGCGCATTCCCCAGCTCGGCGAGATCAACAGGGTGCTGAATGCCAGCACCGGCTGGAGCGTGGCCCAGGTGCCGGCGCTGATCCCCTTCCAGACCTTCTTCGAGCTGCTGGCCAGCAAGCGCTTCCCGGTGGCCACCTTTATCCGCACCCCGGAGGAGCTGGACTACCTGCAGGAGCCGGACATCTTCCACGAGATCTTCGGCCACTGCCCGCTGCTGACCAACCCCTGGTTCGCCGAGTTCACCCACACCTACGGCAAGCTCGGCCTGGCCGCGAACAAGGAGCAGCGGGTGTTCCTCGCGCGGCTGTACTGGATGACCATCGAGTTCGGCCTGGTCGATACCCCGCAAGGCCGGCGCATCTACGGCGGCGGCATCCTCTCCTCACCGAAGGAGACGGTCTACAGCCTGTCCGGCGAGCCCGAGCACCAGGCCTTCGACCCGCTGGAGGCGATGCGCACGCCCTACCGCATCGACATCCTGCAACCGCTGTACTTCGTGCTGCCGGACCTCAAGCGCCTGTTCGACCTGGCCCACGAGGACATCATGGGCATGGTGGCCCGCGCCATGGCCCTCGGCCTGCACGCGCCGAAGTTCCCGCCGAAGGCAGCGTAGAACTATTCTCCCCTCTCCCTCCGGGAGAGGGGCCGGGGGTGAGGGCCTCATCGCCCCCGGCCGACTCTATGCACCGGTGGACAAGGCCCGCGGCCGTTGTCCACCCTACAAACAGCCCACTTCAGGAGAAAACCCATGTCCCTCGCCCAAGCCCAATGCGAAGCCTGCCGCGCCGATGCGCCCCACGTCTCGGAAGAAGAACTGGCCAGCCTGATCCGCGAGATTCCCGACTGGAACATCGAGGTGCGCGACGGCCATATGGAGCTGGAACGCGTCTACCTGTTCAAGAACTTCCGCCACGCCCTGGCCTTCACCAACGCGGTCGGCGCCATCGCCGAGGAAGTCGGCCATCACCCGGCGCTGCTCACCGAATGGGGCAAGGTCACCGTCACCTGGTGGAGCCACGAGATGAAGGGCCTGCACCGCAACGACTTCATCATGGCCGCGCGCACCGACCTGCTGGCCGCCGATGCCGAGGGTCGCAAGTGAGCCACTTCGCCGCCGTCGTCGGGGTGCCCGGCGACCCCATTCTCGGCCTGCTCGACGCCTACCGCGCCGACCCCAACCCGGCCAAGCTGGACCTGGGCGTCGGCGTGTACAAGGACGCCAGCGGCCTGACGCCCATTCCCCGCGCGGTGAAACTGGCCGAGCGGCGCCTGGTCGACGGCGAAACGACCAAGACCTATATCGGCGGCCATGGCGCACCGGAGTTTGGCGAGCGCCTGCAGCAGCTGGTGCTGGGCGCGGATTCGACGCTGCTGCGCGATGGCCTGGCCGGCGCCACCCAGACCCCCGGCGGCACCGGCGCGCTGCGCCTGGCCGGCGAGTTCATCGCACGCAACCTGCCGGGCCGCGGCATCTGGTTGAGCGACCCGACCTGGCCGATTCACGAGCCCCTGTTCG
The DNA here is from genome assembly GCF_039888625.1 of Pseudomonas sp. CAU 1711. Lineage (NCBI taxonomy): Bacteria > Pseudomonadati > Pseudomonadota > Gammaproteobacteria > Pseudomonadales > Pseudomonadaceae > Pseudomonas > Pseudomonas sp. CAU 1711. The sequence continues at coordinate 79,292 of NZ_JBDQQT010000015.1, read as the reverse complement.
CCGCCTGCGGCCTGCGCGTCGAGCACTACCCCTATGTCGGCGCCGACAACCGGCTGGACGTGGACGCCATGCTCGACGCCCTGCAGCGCGTGCCCGCCGGCGATGTGGTGCTGCTGCATGCCTGCTGCCACAACCCCACCGGCTTCGACCTCGCCCCGCGCGACTGGAAACGCGTGCTGGAGGTGGTCAAGGCGCGCGAGCTGCTGCCGTTGCTCGACTTCGCCTATCAGGGCTTCGGCGACGGTCTGGTCGAGGACGCCTGGGCCGTGCGCCTGTTCGCCGCCGAGCTGCCGGAACTGCTGATCACCAGCTCCTGCTCGAAGAACTTCGGCCTGTACCGCGAGCGCACCGGCGCGCTGCTCCTGCGCGCCGAAAGCAGCGCCAAGCTGGCCGATGTGCGCAGCCAGCTGGCCCTGCTGGCCCGCGGCCTGTGGTCGACGCCGCCGTCCCACGGCGCCGCCGTGGTCGCCGAGATACTCGGCGATGCCGAACTCAGGGCGCTGTGGAGCGCGGAGCTGGACGACATGCGCCGGCGCGTGGCCAACCTGCGTAGCGGCCTGGTCGAGGCCCTGCGCCCGCACGGTCTGACCGAGCGCTTCGCCCATGTGGCGCAGCAGCGCGGCATGTTCTCCTACACCGGGCTGACGGCCGCGCAGGTGGCGCGGCTGCGCGACGAGTTCAGCGTGTACCTGGTCGGCAGCGGCCGCGCCAGCGTGGCGGGCATGAGCGAAGAGCGCCTGGACTACCTGGCCGGCGCCATCGCCCGGGTCTGCGAGTAGATAGCGAGCCCCCCTCTCCCTAACCCTCTCCCCGACGGGGAGAGGGAACTGTCGGCCCACGTTCATAGCCCAGCCGGCGCTATCGTCAGACTCTGCCGGCAACAGTCACATATTCCCCTCTCCCACCGGGAGAGGGGCCAGGGGTGAGGGAGCTGACTGCCCAGACTGCACCCTCCCGCCTCCGAACCAAAACGCCGCCCGAGGGCGGCGTCGTTCCCGCTACTCGGCGGCCAACGCCGCCACCGCCTCTATCTCGAACAGCATGCCGTCCAGCGCCAGGCGTGGCACCGGGATCAGCGTGCAGGTGGGCATCGGCCCTGTGCCGAAGGCGACCTGCAACAGCTCGCCGAACACCCGCAGACGCGCCTCGCTATGGTCGACGATCAGCACCGTCAGCTTGACCACGTCACGGCTGCTGGCGCCGGCAGACTCCAGCGCCGTGCGCAGGTTGTTCAGGGCCTGGCGCACCTGCTCGGCGAAGTCGGGGCTGAGGTTGCCCCGCTCGTCCTCGCCGCCCTGTCCGGCGATGAACAGCAGGCGCGCGCCGGCGGCCACGCTGGCCACATGGGAATAGCCGTTGGCTGTCGGGTCGTAGAGGCCGGCGGGGTTGTTCAGGGTGAAGACGGGCTTGTTCATGCGTTCTCCTTGATCGCGTGGGTCTATCCCTAAGTCGAGCGTGCACGTCACCTTGTGACATCAGTCCAGCTGATCGTCGCGGATCAGCACGTAGCTGGTATCGGCACGGTCGTAGACGTAATACATCTCCACCTGCAGGCCGCGCATCACCGCCAGGTAGTCGCCGGGCTCGGCGACGAAGAAGTCGTTGCTGTCGGCCTTGGCCGGGCTCTCGATGCGCGCGGTGAAGAACAGCGCCGGATCGCTGCCGTCGAAGTAGTCCTCGCGCTCGGCGGCGTCCCATTCGGCCGGCGCCGCGAAGGCACCCTCGAACAGCACATGGCCGTCGCCCAGCTCCAGCTCCTCGGCGTCCGGGTCGTTCTCGTCCGGACGGTACAGGGTGCAGTCCAGGGCCTCGGGGTGGTCTTTCAGCTTCATGCCTTGCTCCTCTCGCGCAGGTAGGCCAGCACGGCATCCTGCTCGCCGGCGAATTCGATGCGCGAGGCCTTGCTCTCGCGCTGGTAGACGTACATGGGGTCGTAGTACTCGTGTAGCAGGCCCTCGATCCAGCCGCGGTGGGTATCCACCGCGCCGCTACGCTGCTGCTCCTCCAGCGCCTGCGCGAGGATGGCGCGCAGGCGGGCATGGCGCTCGCCGCCCAGGCGCTTCTGGATATTGTCCATGCTCTGCAGCATGCGCTGGGCGAACCGGGCGAAGCCGTGCTCCTCGCCATGCTCGGCGATGAACTCGGCGGCCAGGTCGATCACATAGTCCTTGAGGATGCGCTCGACGCGATCCGCGAAGCTGTCCTCCAGCCACACCAGCGGGTATTGCTGCATGCCCTGGTGCAGCGGCAAGGGCAGCGAGCAGGTGCCGATCAGGCGGCTCTCGTCCTCCAGCACGAACTGCTGCTGACCAGCGGCGCGGCGCTTGAGCAGGTCGATGGCCAGCCGGTTCTCGAAGTCGATCTGCGCCGGCTGCCCGCTGGCGCGCTTGCCGAAGCTGGAGCCGCGGTGGTTGGCGTGGCCTTCCAGGTCGATGCTGTTGTCCAGGGCGGCGATCACCTCGGTCTTGCCGGTGCCGGTCATGCCGCCGACTATGACGAAATCGCACTCGGCCACGGCGCCGTCCAGGGTCTCGATCAGGAAGCCGCGCATCGCCTTGTAGCCGCCGATCACCCGCGGGTAGTCGATACCCGCCTCGCTCTTCAGCCACTGCTGGACGATCTGCGAGCGCAGGCCGCCGCGGAAGCAGTACAGGTAGCCTTGCGGATTGGCCCTGGCGAAGGCCGCCCAGGCCTCGACGCGCTCGGCCTTGACCTTACCCGAGACCAACTGGTGGCCCAGTTCGATGGCGGCCTGCTGGCCGTGCTGCTTGTAGCAGGTGCCGACCTTCTGCCGTTCGATATCGCTCATCAGCGGCAGGCTGGTGGCAGTGGGAAAGGCGCCCTTGCTGAACTCCACCGGGGCGCGCATATCCATCATGGGCGTGTCGTTAAGGAACAGCTCGCGGTAGTCGGCGGTGTCGTCGCGCATCACAGCACCTCGACCGCGTGGCGCTGTCGCTCGACCAGTTGGCCGATGGGCGACAGGTTCAGGCCCAGTTCGGCGGCAACAGTGAGGAACTCGTCCTCGCCCTCGGGGCTGACGGCCACCAGCAGGCCGCCGCTGGTCTGCGGGTCGCACAGCAGTTGCTGCTGCTCGTCAGTGATGGGCGCGATCTTCTCGCCATAGCTGTCGAAGTTGCGCAGGGTGCCGCCGGGCACACAGCCCTCGGCCAGGTAGTGCTCCACCCCCGGCAGGCGCGGCACGGCGGCGTAGTCGATGCGCGCGGTGAGCCCGGCACCCTCGGCCATCTCCAGCAGATGGCCGAGCAGGCCGAAGCCGGTGACATCGGTCATCGCCCGCACGCCGGAAAGCCGGCCGAAGCGGCTGCCGGGCCTGTTCAGGGTGCACATCCAGTCGCGCGCCAGGCCGACGTCCTGCTCGCGCAGCTTGGCCTTCTTCTCGGCGGTGGTGAGGATGCCGATGCCCAGTGGCTTGGTCAGGTACAGCCGGCATCCGGCCGTGGCGCTGTCGTTGCGCTTCATGTGTTTCTTCTCGACCACGCCGGTCACCGCCAGGCCGAAGATCGGCTCCGGCGCGTCGATCGAGTGGCCGCCGGCCAGCGGGATGCCGGCCGCGTCGCACACCGTGCGGCCGCCACGGATCACCTCGCGGGCGACCTCCGGCGGCAGCAGGTTGACCGGCCAGCCGAGGATGGCGATGGCCATCAGCGGGTCACCGCCCATGGCATAGATATCGCTGATCGCATTGGTCGCGGCGATGCGGCCGAAGTCATAGGGATCATCGACTATGGGCATGAAGAAGTCGGTGGTGGAGACCACCCCGCGCTCCTCGTCCAGGGCGTAGACCGCCGCATCGTCCTTGGAGGCATTGCCGACCCACAGCCTGGGGTCGAGATTCTGCGCGCCGCTGCCGGCGAGTATCACTTCCAGCACCTTGGGGGAAATCTTGCAGCCACAGCCGGCACCGTGGCTGTACTGGGTCAAACGGATCGGCTCGCTCATCGCACGCTCTCGACCATCGGGGAAATCAGGCGGCGGATTCTAGCAAAGCTGGATCGACCTACCCATTCGCGCCCAGGTAGCGTATATACGTTACATATATCCAAGCATGGAGGACTACCGCATGTCCTACGCCCGCATCTTCCAGTCCGGCAACAGCCAGGCGGTACGCCTGCCCAAGGACTTTCGCTTCGACGTCGAGCAGGTGGAAATCTTCCGCCGCGGCGACGAAGTGGTGCTGCGCGCGGTGCCCATCAACGGCAGCGCCGTGTTCGATGCCCTGGCCGCCCTGCCCGAGGACTTCCTTGCCGAAGGCCGCCAGGATGCCCCGCCACAGGAGCGCGATGAACTCTGATGAGCGTCCGCTACCTGCTGGATACCAACATCTGCATCTACATCGCCAAGCACAACCCGCCCGAAGTGCGCGAGCGCTTCGCCCAGCATGCCGCCAACGAACTGGCCATGTCGGTAGTCACCCTGGGCGAGCTGCGCTACGGCGCGGAGAAGAGCCAACAGCGCGAGCGCGCGCTGGCCAGCATCGAAACTCTTAGCCAACTCATAGCCCCTGCTCCACTTAGCGAGGCCACGGCCGAACACTACGGCCAGATTCGCGCCGAGCTGCAGAAGCAAGGCCGACCCATAGGCAACAACGACCTCTGGCTGGCCGCTCAGGCTCGCGCCGAAGGCTGGATTCTGGTGACCAACAACGAACGCGAGTTCGTGCGGGTGCCGGGCTTGCAAGTGGAAAACTGGGTCACCCCCGCAACAAGGACTTGAATACATGCCGCAACTGACCTGGCTGGGCGACGCCCAGGCCAAGCGTACCGCCCAGCACGTGCCCTATCGTTTGCTGGAAACTCTGAGCCAACATGGCGAAGCTCACTATCTCAAAGTAGAGAAGGCGCACGACAAGGAAAAACAAGGTGGGAATGTATGAGCAAAAAACAACAGCAAAACCTGCGCGGCATACCTCGCATTGAGTCTATTCGGGTCGAAAACTACCGAGCTTTGCGCTGTGTGGAGCTTGACAACCTGACGCCAATGACCGTTCTGCTGGGGCCAAATGGTAGTGGTAAATCCACCATCTTCGACGTGTTCAATTTTTTGTCAGAGTGCTTCCAGTTCGGCCTGCGTCATGCTTGGGATCGACGCGGCCGGGGTAAAGAGTTGAAGTCGAGGGGAGCATCCGGCCCTATCATTTTTGAACTGAAATATCGAGAAAAACCCAAAACGCCAATCATTACCTATCACCTAGCCATTGACGAGGGCAGCAAAGGCCCAGAAGTTGTCGAAGAATGGCTGCAGTGGCGAAGGGGGCAGAACGGGAAACCATTTCGGTTTCTGGAGTTTTGTCGCGGCATTGGTAAAGCCGCAAGCGGTGCGGCGCCCGATGAGGATGACAAGCGTGTTGACACCAACCTGCGCTCACCAGACCTGATTGCAGTCAACACCTTGGGGCAGTTTACCGAACATCCACGTGTGGCCGCGCTACGTGAGTTCATCACCGACTGGTATGTGTCCTACCTCTCCATCGACTCAACCCGCAATCAACCTGAGGCTGGCCCCCAGGAGCGCCTGAGCAAGGGAGGCGAGAATCTACCCAATGTAATCCAGTATCTGAAGGAACAGCACCCTGAGCGCCTGGAGCATATTTTCTCGGTACTGCGCACGCGTATTCCCCGTTTGGAGCGTGTGGAGGCTGAACCGATGCCTGACGGCCGATTACTATTGCAGATCAAGGATGCTCCGTTCGAGCAGCCCGTACTGTCGAAATTTTCTTCCGACGGCACGATGAAGATGTTGGCGTATTTAACGGTGTTGTATGATCCGGAGCCACCACGTTTTATCGGCATTGAGGAGCCTGAGAACTTCCTACATCCGCGTTTGTTACCAGAACTGGCCGAAGAATGTAGGGCGGCCTCCGAGCACTCACAATTACTTATTACTAGTCACTCTCCATTTCTCTTGAATGCCATGCGTGCAGAAGAAGTACGTGTGCTGTATCGAGATGAGCAAGGCTTTACACAGGCCGTACGCGCCAGCGACATTCAAGGCATTCCTGAGTTCATCAAAGCCGGCGCCAGCTTAGGGCATTTGTGGATGGAAGGTCATTTTGGCTTGGGCGATCCATTGGTGAATCAAGGTGCCCCACGAACCACGAAGAAGGGGCGTGGCTGATGCTGGAAAAACTGATTGTGTTCGTCGAAGAATACTCGATGGAGGCTGCACTGGAACAACTTCTGCCGAGAATTCTGGGGATGGTTGAGTCTCAGATCATTCGCTTTCAATGCAAAGATGACCTATTGAAAAAAGCACCCGAACGACTTCGGGGCTACGCATCTTGGTTACCTGACACCTGGCGCATTCTAGTTTTGGTGGACCGCGACGATGATCGCTGCGTGGAACTAAAAGCCCGACTGGAGAGCATAGCGACTGCAGCAGGTTTGCTGACCAAGACTGCTTCCGGTAAAGGCCAGCGTTTTCAGGTAGTGAACCGCATTGCCATCGAAGAGCTGGAAGCTTGGTTCTTTGGGGACTGGCCTGCAGTGCAAGCAGCTTATCCACGTGTTCCTGCGACTGTTCCGCAGAGAGCAGGATTTAGAGATCCTGACGCGATAGCTGGTGGCACCTGGGAAACTTTAGAGCGGGTGCTCAAGCAATCAGGCTATTTCAGTACCGGTCTGCGTAAGTTGGAAGTGGCTAGGTCTGTTGCCAGGCACATGGACCCAAATCGAAATAGATCCCGAAGCTTTCAAGCATTTGCCGGTGCCGTTGCAGCTGCTTTGGTCTGAGAAAATTTCATGAGCGTGGCTAAACTCACTCGAACCCGGGAAAAGCGTGATATCGGCGAGGTCTGGGCCAAGGCCAGTGGCGGGCGCTGTGTGTTCGTGATGGTGACCCATGCTTCGGTGGCCGGCATGTCTGTCGATGCGCAGTTGCGCAAGGCCATCTGCGCCTAACCCGACATGATCCAGCCGCCCTACAGCCTCACCTCCGCCATTGTCGACCTGGTCGCCCGGATCGGCGAGGCGCTGGGGCGACTGGCGGTGCAGCAGGCCCTGGCCAGCTCGCTGCGTCTGCGCAGGCTCAATCGCATCCGCACCATCCAGGGCTCGCTGGCCATCGAGGGCAACACCCTGAGCGAGGCGCAGATCACCGCCCTTCTCGACGGCAAGCCGGTCATGGCCCCGCCTCGGGATATTCAGGAGGCGCGCAATGCGATCCAGGCCTACGAACAGTTCGAGCAGTGGCGGCCGGACAGCGAAAGGGACTTGCTGACGGCCCATCGCCTGCTGATGACCGGGCTGCTGGATGCCACCGGGCAATATCGCAGCGGCGGCGTGGGCGTGATGAATGGCGCGCAGGTGGTGCATATGGCGCCGCCGGCCAGTCGCGTGCCGCTGTTGATGGGCAACCTGTTGAGCTGGCTCGGCAGCACCGATGCTCATCCGCTGATTGCCAGCTCGGTGTTCCACTACGAATTCGAGTTCATCCATCCCTTCGAGGACGGCAACGGCCGCATGGGCCGGCTGTGGCAGACCTTGATCCTGAGCCGCTGGAACCCGCAACTCGCCCATATTCCGGTGGAAAGCCTGGTGCATATTCACCAGGCCGAGTATTACCAGGCGCTCAATGAGAGCACTCGTCTGGGTGAGTGCACACCTTTTATCGAGTTCATGCTGCGCATGATTCTGGATGCACTGCAGGCCAACGCCCCCCAAGTCAACCCACAAGTCACCCCACAAGTCGAACGACTGCTCGCCGTGCTGCGGGGCGAGATGAGTCGGGATGAACTGCAGACGCTGCTTGGCCTGCGGGATCGCAAGTCGTTCCGCGAGCGCTATCTGCAGCCGGCGCTGGCGCAGGGGCTGATCGAATACAGCCTGCCCTCCAAGCCCAACAGCCGCCTGCAGAGATATCGCCTGAGCGCGCTGGGGCAATCTCTGCGTTGAAACAGTGCCCGGCGCCCCTATAATCGCCGCCGTTCTACTACCCTGACGGAGCACGGCCGCCGGCCCTGCCCTGCGAACCTTTTCCGCTATTGAACCGGAGAATCTTCATGCTCAAGCGTACCCTGGCGCTCGCCACCGCTATTGCCCTGTCCCTGTCGGCCACCCTGGCCCAGGCCGCCGACGTCCTTAAGGTCAGCGCCATTCCCGACGAGGCCCCCACCGAGCTGCTGCGCAAGTTCGAGCCGCTGGGCGCCTACCTGGAGCAGGAACTGGGTATGCAGGTCGAGTTCGTCCCGGTGGCCGACTACCCGGCGGTGGTCGAGGCCCTGGCCACCGACCGCATCGACCTGGCCTGGCTGGGCGGCTTCACCTTCGTCCAGGTGCGCCTGAAGACCGGCAACGCCCTGCCGCTGGTACAGCGCGAGCAGGATGCCCAGTTCACCAGCAAGTTCATCACCTCCGATGCCAGCGTGAAGTCGCTGGCCGACCTCAAGGGCAAGAGCTTCGCCTTCGGTTCGGTGTCCTCCACCTCCGGCAGCCTGATGCCGCGCTACTTCATGCTGCAGGACGGCATCAAGCCGGAAGCCTTCTTCAGCCGCGTCGGCTACTCCGGCGCGCATGACGCCACCGCCGCCTGGGTACAGGCCGGCAAGGTCGACGGCGGCGTGCTCAACGCCAGCGTGTGGGACAAGCTGGTCGCCGCCGGCAAGGTCGATACCGCCAAGGTCAAGGTGTTCGCCACCACCCCGACCTACTACGACTACAACTGGACCGTGCGCGGCAGCCTCGATGCGGCCCTGGCCGACAAGATCAAGGCCGCCTTCCTCGCCCTCGACCCGGCCGTGCCCGAGCACAAGGCGATCCTCGACCTGCAGGCCGCCTCGCGCTTCATCGAAACCAAGCCTGAGAACTACAAGGGCATCGAGGACGCCGCCCGCGCCGCCGACCTGCTGAAATGAGCCTGCGCCTGACCCAGGCGCGGCTGCAGCACGGCAACGGCGTCCACGCCCTGCGCGGCGTGGACCTGGCCATAGGCACTGGCGAGCGGGTCGCCATCATCGGCCCGTCCGGCGCCGGCAAGTCCAGCCTGCTGGGCCTGCTGGCCACCGCCCTGCAGCCCAGCGCCGGCACGCTCGAACTACTCGGCACGCAGCCCTGGCGGCTCGGCGCCCGCGCGCGCCAGCGCCTGCGTTCGCGCATCGGCCTGATCCACCAGGCGCCGCCGCTGCCACCCCGGCAGCGAGTGGTCAGCGCCGTGCTGGCCGGCAGGCTCGGTCAGTGGAGCCTGGGCCGCAGCCTGCTCAGCCTGTTGCATCCCGTCGATATTCCCGGCGCCCGGGCGGTCCTCTCCCGCCTGGATCTGGCCGACAAACTCTTCGCCCAGTGCCAGCAGCTGTCCGGCGGCCAGCTGCAGCGGGTCGGCATCGCCCGCGCGCTGTACCAGGCGCCCGAGCTGCTGTTGGCCGACGAGCCGGTGTCGGCCATGGACCCGGTGCTGGCCGACCACACCCTCTCCGTGCTGTGCCGACATGCCGAAGCCCATGGCGTGACCCTGGTGGCCAGCCTGCATGCGGTGGAGCTGGCCCTGGCGCACTTCCCGCGCATCGTCGGCGTGCGCGACGGGCAGATCGCCTTCGACCGCCCGGCCGGTGAGGTCGACCAGGCGCTGCTCGATGCCCTCTACGCCAACGAGCAACTGCTCTCGCCGCCCGCACCGGCGGTGACCCTGACGCTGCAGATCCCGCGATGCTGAGATCGGACAGCCGCGACCCCGCCGCCGTGCCCCGCCTGCTGCTGACGGCCCTGGCCATCGCCCTGCTGTGGCCGGGCATCCGGCTCAGCGAGCTGGACCTCGGCGTGCTGCTGGCGGCCGACAGCCAGGGCGAAATGGGCCGCTTCGTCGCCGCCTTCTGGCCGCCCGAGCACGGCCGCGAGTTCCTCGACCTGCTGCTTGCCGCCACCCTGCAGACCCTGGCCATCGCCACCGCCGGCATGGCCCTGGCGCTGCTGATCGCGGTGCCGGCCGCGCTGCTGGCCAGCCGCGCACTGTCGCTGACGGCGGCGGCGCGCGGCGGCCGGCCCAGCGCCCTGGGCCAGGCCCTGCGCTGGCCGGTGCGGGCCTTGCTGATCTTCCTGCGCAGCGTGCCGGAGATCGTCTGGGCCCTGCTGTTCGTGCGCGCCGTCGGCCTCGGCCCCACCGCCGGGGTGCTGGCCATCGCCATCACCTACGCCGGCATGCTCGGCAAGGTCTACGCGGAAATCTTCGAGTCGGTCGATCGGCGCCCCATGCACGCCCTGCTGCAGGGCGGCGCCGGGCGCCTCGCCGCCTTCGCCTACGGCATCCTGCCCAACGCCGCCTCGGAGCTGGTGTCCTACAGCGTGTACCGCTGGGAATGCGCGATCCGCGCCTCGGTGGTGATGGGCTTCGTCGGCGCCGGCGGCCTGGGCCAGCAGATCGACCTGTCGCTGCGCATGTTCGCCGGCGGCGAGGTGGCCAGCATGCTGCTGACCTTCCTGGTCCTGGTGCTGCTGGCCGACGGCCTGAGCCGCCTGCTGCGCGGGAGGCTGGCATGAAGCGGCTGGCCAATCTGGCGCTGGTCGGGATGATGCTCGGCGCGGTGGTCGCTTCCTTCATTTACCTGGGCCTGAACCTGAGCGCTCTGCTCGGCAGCGACAGCCTCGGCCATATGGGCGCCTACGCCGCGCGCTTCCTGCAGCCGGACCTGAGCGCCACGCACCTTGCCGCCATCGGCCGCGGCGCCCTGGAGACCCTGGCCATGTCGGCCCTCGGCACCCTGCTCGCCGCGGTGCTCGGCCTGCTCCTGGCGCTGCCGGCCGCGGGGCGCTTCGGCCTGCTGGCGCAGAGCGTCACCCGCCTGCTGCTCAACGCGCTGCGGGCGATTCCCGAACTGGTGTGGGCGGCGCTGATGGTGCTGGCCGCCGGCCTCGGCCCGAATGCCGGCACCCTGGCCCTGGCGCTGCATACGGCCGGAGTGCTCGGCAGGCTATTTGCCGAGGCACTGGAAAACACGCCGAAGGCGCCGGCCGAGGCCATTCGCTTGCAGGGCGGCGGGCAGATCGAAGCCTTCTGCTACGGCACCCTGCCCAACCTGTTCCCGCAGCTGCTGGCCTACTCGCTGTACCGCTGGGAGAACAATATCCGCATGGCCAGCGTGCTCGGCTTCGTCGGCGCCGGCGGCCTGGGGCAGATGCTCTACGTCAGCCTCAGCCTGTTCCAGGAGGCGCAGGCCAGCACGGTGATCCTGGCCATGCTGGCGCTGGTGTTCGCGGTGGATGCCCTGAGCGGCTGGACGCGGCAGCGCTGGGTGCGGGCGTAGCCCGGATGCAGTCCGGGGGGAGCGAGGCGGCAACCGACCGCGCCATCGCTCGGTGGGTTACGCCTCTGCGCGGCTAACCCACCCTACATCCGTACATCCGGATTAGGCCCGGCAGCTATCCGCTTCGCCACCGCCACAGTGGCCATGCAGCAAACGGTCGCGGCCCTGGCGCTTGGCCTGGTAGAGCAGCCTGTCGACCTCGGCGAGAAAGGCCTGCGGCGTATCCTCGGCCTCGGGAACGAGGGTGCCGACGCCCAGGCTCAGGGTCAGCAACGGGGCCACCCTGGACTGTTCGTGGGGAATGCGCAACTGGCCGATCAGCCTGCGGCAGCGCTCGGCGATCTTCTTCGCCGACTCGCCGTCGGTCTCCGGCAGGATCAGGGCGAACTCCTCGCCGCCGAAACGCGCCACGCAGTCACGCGGGCGGGCGGCAGCCTGCTCCAGCGTCTGGGCGACGCGGCGCAGGCAATCGTCGCCCTCGATATGGCCATAGTGATCGTTGAACTGCTTGAAGTAGTCGATATCCAGCAGGACCAGCGACAGCGGCCGCCGCGTGCGCTGGGCACTGGCCCACTCCACCTCCAGCACCGAGTCGAACATGCGCCGGTTGTTGATGCCGGTCAGGCCGTCCTTGTAGGAATACTCCTCCAGCTGCTTCTGCAGGGCCAGCAGTTGCTCCTCGGTCTTCTTGCGCTCGCTGATATCGAACATGAAGCCGATCAGCGCCTCGGTCTCGCCGGCCGCGTTGCGCTGCACATGCACCACATCGCGGATCCACACATAGCGCCCGTCGGCGGTCAGCGCGCGATAGTCGGCCTCGTGGTCGATGCCGTTCTGCGACTGGGCGATGCAGAAGCTCACCACCCGCTCGCGATCCTCCTCGTGGATGCGCTCGGCCCAGTCGTTGGCGCTGATCCAGCTCTGTTGCGACCAGCCCAGCAGCGGCTCGATCTGCGGGCCGATATAGGCGAAGGTCATGCTCGCCCAGTCGATCTTCCAGGGAATGGCCTTGGTCGATTCGAGCAGGGTCTTGTAGACGGCACTGTCGGCTTCCACGGTTTCAGACCTCGACATCGGCGCTGGCGACCTCGCTCGCATGTTGGGCGCGAGCAAACAGTCGCAGCAGGTTGTCCGGTTGATCGTAAACGATACGCTCGCCGGCCCGCAGGTCGCGGCGCATCAGGAAAATCATCTGTTCCAGCACGGCCTGGGAAAACTCCGCGGCGGGTCGCCCAGTCACTTCCTCCAGGCGTCCGGCGATCACCTGGGTATCGCTGACCAGCGGGCAGATGCGGTAGCGATAGCGCCCGCCGATGGCCTCCGGCGGCAGGTCCATGAAACGCCCCGGAATCTGCCGGAAGAAACTCAGCGGCAGACGATAGGCGTTGTGCCCGAGAATTGGCAGGTCGTCTGGCACCTGCTGCTCCTCGTCCAACACCTGCAGCTTGGTCGCCAGAGGCAGCAGACGATCCAGGCGATAGCGCTGCATGTGCGGGTTGCCAACCCGCACCAGGTTGGCGATCAGCTCGCCCAGCGAGGCGTGACCGATGATCGCCGCCCGCTTGGGCAGACCGCCCCAGACACCATCCGCGCCATTGACCAGGGCCTCGATCAGCGAGGCGTTCTCGAAACCGCCACCGGCGTGCATGTGCACCAGAATCTTCAACGGCGGCGGCAGCAGGCTGCGCGCCGCGGCGACATAGGCGCCGACCTGCAGGGGCAGGTAGGTGCCACGGTCATCCTCGAAGCTGATGCCCTCGATGGGCTGCTCGGCGAGCAGGCTCAGCACCTCGAACACGCCTTCCGGGTTCTCGGCGAAGGCGTCACAGCCATCGACGATGTTGATCAGGATGCGCGGCGCACCGCCCTGGTCGCCACGGATATTCTCGCGCAGCCACTGGATGCTGGCCGGCAGGCTGCGCAGCAGGGTCGCCAGGTCGTACTGCCCGGCCATGCCCGCCTCGCTCAGGTAGATCTCGTGCAGCGTGTTCGGCACCCGGTAGTCGCGCAGCTTGAGCTGCGAGGGGTCGGGCACGAAGCGGCCATCGGCATCGACCAGGCCCACGGCGGTGAAGGCGAAGCAGCCGCTCATGTCCACCTGCCGGTCGCGCAGGGTCATCATGAAGTCGTCGTCCACCTCCAGCTCGTCCGGATAGGAATAGTCGAGCGTGCCCAGGAGGATGTTGCGAAAACCGAACTCACGCAGCTTGGGCAGTATCGCCAGCTTGTCCGCCAGGGTCTGGCCGACGCGCGCGCCCACCGGGTTCTCGCGCAGCGACAGATCGATCAGATAGGGATCGAGATCGCGCAGGCGCGCAACCTTCTCCTGGGCATCGGCGAGGCGCTGACGCGCCTGTTGCAAGGCTTCGGGCGATGATGGCATTGGGCTGCTCTCCATGCTGGTGGTGTGGTTATACACCATCGCGATGATGCGCCGTCAGTAGTCCACCCGGCCGCGCCCGGCCTTGATCGCCCCGCGCTTGGCCTTGCCGTCCAGGCGACGCTTCTTCGAACCCAGGGTCGGTTTGGTCGGGCGGCGCGCCTTCTCGGTCTTGCCGGCGCTGCGGATCAGCTCGGCCAGACGTTCCAGGGCATCGGCGCGGTTCTGCTCCTGGGTGCGGAACTGTTGGGCCTTGATGACCACCACGCCGCCCTCGGTGATGCGGCTGTCGCGCAGGGCCAGCAGGCGTTCCTTGTAGAACGGCGGCAAGGACGAGGCCTGGCTGTCGAAACGCAGGTGCACGGCGCTCGATACCTTGTTGACGTTCTGCCCGCCGGCACCCTGGGCACGGATATAGCTCAGCTCGATGTCGTCGAGAGGCAGATGGACGGCGTGGGAGATGACCAGCATGAAACAGGCTCGGCATACAGTGTATGAGGCAGCATAACGCAAACCGGATAGATAGCTTTCTAACAAAAATAAATCATTTAAAAACAACAGGTTAATCTTTGTAAAAGCCGATCGCGGGTTGCCACGAGCGGCCTATTCCCCTAGGGTAGATAACCATGTGGCCCCAGATAGCACCCATCAGCTCGCTCCTGAGCGGCGTCGCTCTGCTCCTACTCGGCAACGGCCTGCTCAATACTCTGCTGACGCTCAAGGGCGCGGCGGAGGGTTACTCGACGACCCTGCTCGGCTTGATCATGTCCGGCTACTTCGTCGGCTTCTTCCTCGGCATCTGGGTGGGCGCTCCGCTGATCAAGCGGGTCGGCCATATCCGCGCCTTCGCCTTCTGCTGCGCCCTCGCCGCCATCTCCGCCCTGCTCCATGCGCTGATCGCACAACCCTGGGTCTGGGTGCTGCTGCGGGTGCTCTACGGCATCGCCCTGATCAGCCTGTACATGGTCATCGAGAGCTGGCTCAACGCCCGCGCCACCAGCGCCAATCGCGGCAAGATCTTCGCCCTGTACATGGCGGTCAACCTCGGCGCCCTGGCCCTCGGCCAGCAGCTGCTGCGCCTCGATCCCTCGCTCGGCTTCGCCCTGTTCGCCGTGGCCACCATCGCCATCATCGCCGCGCTGATGCCGGTGACCCTGACCCGTCAGCTGCAGCCCAGCCTGCCGGAGGCGCCCAGCTCGAACCTGCGCCAGATCGCCGCCGTGGCGCCGCTGGCGCTGGCCGCCTCGGGCCTGTCCGGCCTGGCCCTGAGCGGCTTCTGGGGCATGGCGCCGGTGTATGCCAGCCTGATCGGCTTCGACACCGGCCAGGTCGGCCTGCTGATGACCGCCACCATCCTCGGCGGCGCCCTGCTGCAATGGCCGATCGGGCGCTTCTCCGACCGCCACGACCGGCGCAAGGTGCTGCTCTGGGTGGTGCTGCTGGCGGTGCTCGGCGCCCTCGGCATGGCCGCCCTGCCGCCGGGGTACGGGTTGGTCGCGCTGTTCTTCTTCTGGGGCGGGCTGTCCTTCGCCATCTACCCGCTGGGCGTGGCGCAGCTGATCGACCAGCTGCACCCGGACGAGATACTCGCCGGCTCCGGCAGCCTGCTGCTGGTCAACGGCATCGGCGCCGCCTGCGGCCCGCTGCTGGTCGGCATGCTGATGCAACAGTTCGGCGCCGTGGCCCTGCCACTGTACTTCGCCGCGACCCTGGCCCTGCTGGCCGGCTACACCCTCTACCGCCTGCGGCATGTCAGCGATCTGGTCAGCGAACCGCCGGCGCATTTCATGCCGATGCTGCGCACCAGCCCCACTGTGCTCGAGCTGATGCCCGACACGCCGCCACAGGAGAACACCGAAACCGCGTCCGAATGACGTCCGAGGCTGCTTCGGCAAGGCCCCGAGCCTATCCCAAGCAGCCAGAACCGCCCTGCGGGGCCATTCTGGAGAACCATCCCCTATGCTGCTCGCCACCGACCTGGACGGAACCTTCCTCGCCGGCGATCCCGAAGATCGTCTGAACCTGTATCAGACCATCGCCGCCCACCCGGAAATTCGCCTGGCCTATGTCACCGGGCGCAGTCTGGAGGCCGTGCTGCCGCTGCTCGCCGACCCGACCCTGCCGCAACCCGACTACATCATCGCCGACGTCGGCGCCAGCCTCTACGACGGCCAGACCCTGCAGCCGCTGCAGCCGCTGCAGGCGCGCATCGACCAGCGCTGGCCGGGCGAATCGCAGGTGGCCCAGGCCCTGGCCGGTTTCGCCGACCTGCAGCGCCAGGACGTGCCGCAGGCGCGCCGCTGCTCCTATTTCTGCAGTCCCGAGCGCGCCGCCGACCCGGCCCTGCGCGAGGCCGCCGAGGCGCTGGACTGCGACCTGCTGTACTCCGCCGACCTGTACCTGGACTTCCTCCCGCGCGGGGTGAACAAGGGCAGCAGCCTGCGCGCCCTGGCCGACTGGCTGGAACTGGAGCACGACCAGGTGCTGGCCGCCGGCGACACCCTCAACGATCTGTCGATGCTCAGCAGCAGCTTCAAGGGCGTCTGCGTCGGCGACTCCGAGCCGGCCCTGCTGGAGGCCACGCGCCAGCACTCGCGCACCCTGCACGCCAGCCGTCCGGGCTGCGGCGGCATCCTCCAGGCCTTCGTCCACTTCGGCTTCCTCGGCGAACAGGGCATCGCCGCCGAGCGCCGTCAGGCCACCGAGCCGGGCAAGGCCGAACTGGTCATGGTCTACCATCGCCTGCCCTACGAGGAACACCGCGTCGACGGCAAGCTGCAGCGGCGCCGGCCCAGCTCGCCGAACGGCATCATCCCCACCCTGCTGAGCTTCTTCGCCGACGGCCGCAAGGGCTCGTGGATCGCCTGGGCGGTGCACGAGGAAGGCGACGGCACCTTCGACAGCCACACCACGGTGGACGCCGAGCGCTACCCGCAACTGACCGCCGCGCGCCTGGCGCTGAGCAAGGCACAGGTCGACGTGTTCTACAAGCGCTTCTCCAAGGAAGCCTTCTGGCCGACCCTGCACACCTTCTGGGAGCGCGCCAGCTTCAACGAGGACGACTGGCAGGTGTTCTGCGAGGTCAACCGCGCCTTCGCCGAGCGCACCGCGCGCGAGGCCGCCGCGGGCGCGCTGGTGTGGCTGCACGACTACAACCTGTGGATGGTGCCGGCCTACCTGCGCGAGCTGCGCCCGGACCTGCGCATCGCCTTCTTCCACCACACCTACTTCCCCTCGGCGGACGTGTTCAACGTGCTGCCCTGGCGCCGGCAGATCGTCGGCAGCCTGCTGCAGTGCGACTACATCGGCTTCCATATCCCGCGCCAGGTGGAGAACTTCGTCGACGTGGCGCGTGGCGTGTTCCCGCTCCAGACCCTGACCCGACAGAACTGCGCACCGCGCTTCGTCACCTATGGCTGCGCGGTGGGCCTGGAGCGCATGACCACCGCGCTCGACACCGGCAGCCGCACCGTCCGCCTCGGCGCCCATCCGGTCGGCCTGGATATCGAGCGCGTCCGCAGTGCCCTGGAGGCCCCGAAGATCAAGGAGATGATGCAGCGCCTGCGCGAGGAACTGAAGGGCGTGCGCCTGATCCTCTCGGTGGAACGCCTCGACTACACCAAGGGCATCCTGGAGAAGCTCAACGCCTACGAGCGCCTGCTGGCGGAGAACCCCGAGCTGCACGGCAAGGTCACCCTGGTCACGGTGTGCGTGCCGGCGGCCAAGGAGATGACCATCTACGACGAGCTACAGAGCCAGATCGAGCAGGCCGTGGGGCGCATCAACGGGCGCTTCGCCCGCCTGGGCTGGACGCCGCTGCAGTTCTTCTTCCGCAGCCTGCCGTTCGAGGAAGTCAGCGCCTGGTACGCCATGGCCGACGTCATGTGGATCACCCCGCTGCGCGACGGCCTCAACCTGGTGGCCAAGGAATTCGTCGCCGCCCAGGGCCTGCTCGGCGGCAGCGGCGTGCTGGTGCTCTCCGAGTTCGCCGGCGCGGCGGCCGAGCTCAAGGGTGCCCTGCTGACCAACCCGCACGACCCGGTGGACCTGGCGCAGACCTGCTACCTGGCGCTCAACCTGCCCAAGAGCGAGGCGCAGGCACGCATGCGCGAGCTGTTCGACATCGTCTGCTTCAACGACATCCGCCGCTGGGGCGACGACTTCCTCGCCGCGGCCGGTCCGCAGCAGGACGCGACCGCGACACAGGCCTGCGCCGGTTAGAGCGCAGGCGAGTCGCCCACACAGTTGACCATCCAGGCCACGCCGAAGCGGTCGGTGAGCATGGCGAAGCCCTCGGCCCAGAAGGTGCGCTGCAGCTCCATCTGCACCGAGCCCTGGGCCGACAGCGCCCGGTACAGGCGCTCGGCCTGGGCCATGTCCTCGGCCTGGATGGAGATATGGCAGCCCTTGACGCCCTCATGGGCATCGCCCGGCATGCAGTCCGAGCCCATCAGCAGCTCGCCGCCGACATCCAGGCAGGCGTGCATGGTGCGCTCGCGGTGCTCCGGCGCCACATCGCCACAGGCCGGGCTGTCGGCGAAAGACATCAGCTGCAGCTCGCCACCCAGCGCCTGCTGGTAGAAGCGGAAGGCCTCGGCGCAACAGCCATCGAAGATCAGGTAGGCATGGATTTTCATCGCTGCTCTCTCCTTATTCGACGGCGATCTGGGCGCGCAGGCGTGCTTCCTGCTCGCGCAGCTCGGGAGTGAACTCCTCGCCGAAGTCCTCGGCCGAGAAGATCTGGCGAATCTCGATCTCCGAGTCACCCGGCATCGGGTTGGGGCAGCGCTTGACCCAGTCGATGCACTCGGCCAGCGAGGCCACTTCCCAGATCCAGAAGCCGGCGATCAGCTCCTTGGTCTCGGCGAAGGGACCATCGACCACCGTGCGCCGGTTGCCGGAGAACTGCACACGCACGCCACGGCTGCTCGGGTGCAGACCCTCGCCGGCCTTCATGATGCCGGCCGCGACCAGCTCCTCGTTGTATCGCCCCATGGCCGCCAGCAGCTCCTCGCTAGGCATCACGCCGTTCTCGGAGTCCTGGGTGGCCTTGACTATCACCATGAATCGCATTGTCTTTCTCCTTGTTCGACGCCCACCACCACGGCGGGTCTGTCCATTGGTCGAACGACAGTGAAGCAGATCGACAGGAGAGCGAAAGTTTTTTTGACCTAGCCGTCAGAAGACGCTGGGCCTGCGTCTTCACAACCGCGCCCGATACTCGCCCGGCGTGCTGTCGAACCAGCGGCGGAAGGCACGGAAGAAGTTGCTGGGGTCGGCGAAGCCGAGCAGGTAGGCGATCTCCAGCAGCGGCAGGTTGGCCTGCGCCAGATACTGCTCGGCCAGCTCGCGGCGGGTGTCGTCGAGCAGTTGCTGATAGCTGGTGCCCTCCTCCTGCAAACGCCGCTGCAGGGTGCGCTCGGACAGCAGCAGCGCCTGGGCCACCGCCTCGCGCTTGGGCTCGCCCTGGGGCAGCAGCCGGCACAGCACCTGACGCACCTGATGGGTCACCCGGCTGCCGGAGAAACGCGCCAGATACTCGCCGGCGAAGCGGTCGTGCAGCTGCGCCAGCTCCTCGTTGGCCGAGGGCAGCGGCGCCATCAGGTCGGCCCGCGCGTAGAGCAGCGAATAATGCTCGGCGTTGAACTTCAGCGGCGCCTGGAAGACTTCCTGGTAGGGGCGCGGATCGGCCGGAGGCGGGCACTGGAAGCTGACCCGCAGCGGCGTGATAGGTTTGCCGGTGAGCCAGCGGCAGAAGGCCTGCGAATAGGCCAGCGAGGCCTCGGAGCTCTGCCGCGCCGGCGGCAGGCGATCGCCGTGGATGGCCTGGATCAGCTCGATGCCCTCAGGCAACGGGCGCAGGCTGAGGTCCGAGCCCTCGGCGATGATGCGCTGGTAGCGCACCAGACGATTGAAGCCCTCCAGCAGGTTGCGACTGGACATCAGCGCGTAGCCGACCACATGGAAGGACGAGGGCCTCACCACCTGGGCCATGTTCAGGCCGATGGCCGGATTGCCCGAGGCCTCCACCGCCAGGTGCCAGAGACGGGTCATGGCGTCCTGCGGGAAGCGCGCATCCGCATCGCCGAGGGCGGCGTAGTCCAGGCCCAGGCGGGCGAACAGCGCCCGACAGTCGACGCCGCCGAGTTCCAGGGCCTGGACAATGGCCTGGGCCCAACTGGAGGAAGTGGTTCGTTCGCTCATCATTCTTCTTATGGATTGGCCAACGGGGTCTGGCGCCACGAGGATACTAAACTGGCACTCTATGTCACTGGCCGTCGGAGACAGCTCGCCTAGACTGCGGCCAACAATGACAGGAGGTACGCCATGAGCGCCGAAACCACCGAACGCTTCAGCAGCTTCGCCGAGTTCTACCCCTACTACCTGCAGGAACACAGCAACGACGTGTGCCGCCGCCTGCACTACGTCGGCAGCCTGCTGGTACTCGGCATCCTCGCCTACGCCCTGCTCAGCCAGCAGTGGCTGTGGCTGCTGGCCCTGCCCTTCGCCGGCTATGGCTTCGCCTGGGTTGGCCACTTCGCCTTCGAGAAGAACAAGCCGGCCACCTTCAAGTACCCCCTGTACAGCTTCATGGGCGACTGGGTGATGCTCAAGGACGCCCTCACCGGACGCATCCGCTTCTGAGGCCGCGCAGGGCGGAAAACTCGACGCGCCAAGTGGCGCCATCATGACCGTCTAGTCACTTCATCGACCCCACCGCTCGGCGGCCAGGCTTGGCCAGCGGGCGGTGGCTGGCTATGATCCCTCACCCGCCATGCCTTGGCGCAGGTCTTGCAGACCGCTTAGACGCTCGGTAGAAGCGCCGGAAAATCAACAGGGATCGCTCCATCGATGAAGTCCAATCTCCAGGAAAGCCCCAGGGCGCAGCCTGCCCCCCTGCTGCGCGAATACTATTCGCGGGTACTGGCCTATATAGCGCCGGCCGCGGCCATCGCCGCCGGCACCTACAGCCTGCATTTCGGCTACGACATCCTGTGGATGGTGCCCTACGCCCTGCTCTACCCGCACCTGGCGCATCACTTGGGCAACCGTTTCAAGTTCGACTACCCGCAGCAGACCCGCCTGAGCCTGCTGTTCCTCGATGCCCTGCACGCCGGCGCCGCCGCCGTGCTGATGGGCTTCTCGGCGGTGCCGACGCTGATGTTCCTGCTCACCCTGTGCTTCAGCGCGCTGATCGCCGGCGGCCTGCGCCAGATGGGCATGGCGGCGCTGGTGGCGACGGCCAGCATGGCGCTGAGCACCGCCCTGCTGCGCCCGGAGCTGAACCCCGATACCCCGACCCTGGTGGCCGCCACCAGCATCCTGCTGACCACCCTGTACGTCTGCATCACCGCCTACTTCGTGCACGAGCAGGGCATGCGCCTGACCCAGGCGCGCAGCGAGATCAAGCGCGAGCAGGAGAAGGCCGCGCGGCTGGCGCGCAACCTGGCCAAGTACCTGTCGCCACAGGTCTGGGAGATGATCTTCAAGGGCAAGAAGCACGTGCGCCTGGAGACCCAGCGCAAGAAGCTCACCGTGTTCTTCTCCGACATCAAGGGCTTCACCGAGTTGTCCGAGGAGCTGGAGGCCGAGCAGCTCACCGACCTGCTCAACAACTACCTCAACGAGATGTCGAAGATCGCCCTCAAGTATGGCGGCACCATCGACAAGTTCGTCGGCGACAGCGTGCTGGTGTTCTTCGGCGACCCCAGCAGCCAGGGCGCCAAGAAGGACGCACTGAACGCCGTGTCGATGGCCATCGCCATGCGCAAGCACATGAAGGTGCTGCGCCAGCAGTGGCGCGCCCAGGGCATCACCAAGCCGCTGGAGATCCGCATGGGGCTCAACACCGGCTACTGCACCGTGGGCAACTTCGGCGCCGACACACGCATGGACTACACCATCATTGGCCGCGAGGTGAACCTGGCCAGCCGCCTGGAGAGTTCGGCCGAGGCCGGCGAGATTCTCATCTCCCACGAGGCCTACTCACTGGTCAAGGACCTGATCATGTGCCGCGACAAGGGCCAAATCACGGTCAAGGGCTTCAGCCGCCCGGTGCAGATCTACCAGGTGGTGGACCACCGCCGCGACCTCGGCGCCCGCTCCAGCTACGTCGAGCACGAACTGCCGGGCTTCTCCATGTATCTGGACACCAACGGCATCCAGAACTTCGACAAGGAGAAGGTCATCCTGGCCCTCAGTCAGGCCGCCGACAAGCTGCGCGACAAGGTGATCCTGTAGTACCAAGAGCCCCCGCGAAGCCTAATGCTGTTCACTTAAGAAAGCGCCGCGATTTCTTTACAGAGTCGCGGCGTTTCTCTGGCTTGGCCAGCAGCGAAGGACACTGCGCAATACCATGACCTGGATGTCGCGGCGTCTTGAGAGCGCGCCCCTCTCCCAGAGGGAGAGGGAGAACAACAGCCGCGGTGCCGACTTAATCAAAGTTCGGCCGAGTGCGATGTCGCTAAGTGAACAGCATTACCCGCGAGGCGGCTTTTTCGTCCTCAGGCCCGCGCCGGCTGCCAGTCGTGCTCGGCCAGCGTCTCGCCGTCCAGCAGCGGCTGGCTGCACAGGAACTCCAGCGCCGAGGCACGCCAGGACTGACGCATGGCCTGCTCGGCGCAGGCCTGCCGATCCAAACGCAGGGCCGCCCGGCAGGCCAGCCCCAGGTCCTCGTCCATCACCCCGGTGACTCCCGCCTGCAGCACATCCAACGGTCCCGCCACCGGGAAGGCCGCCACCGGCGTACCACAGGCCAGGGCTTCGAGCATCACCAGGCCATAGGTATCGGTGCGCGAGGGAAACACCAGCACGCTGGCGCCGGCGAACTGCGCGGCCAGTGCCTCGCCCTGGAGGAAACCGAGGAAGCGCGCCTGCGGATAGTCGCGTTCCAGCTCGGCGCGTTCGGGGCCGTCGCCGACCAGGCGCTTCTCGCCCGACAGGTCGAGGTCGAGGAAGGCACGCAGGTTCTTCTCCGCCGCCAGGCGGCCGACGTAGAGGAAAACCGGCTGGCCCTCCTCGCGCGGGCGCGGCTGGAACAATGCGCTGTCCACACCCTTGCGCCACAGGCTCAGGCGCTGCAGGCCGTGGCCTGCGAACTCCTGGCGCAGGCGCTCGGTGCTCACCAGCACGGCCTGGCTGGGCCGATGGAAGCGGCGCAGGAAGGCGTAGCCCCAGTTCAGCGGAATCCGCGGCCAACGGGCATGCACATATTCGGGGAAGCGCGTGTGGATGGCGCTGGAGAAGGCCAGCCCGCGCCGCTTCAGCCAGCGCCGCGCGGCCCAGCCCAGCGGGCCCTCGGTGGCCAGGTGCACGCAGTCCGGGCGGAACTCGCGGATCGCCGGGCCGACCCTCCACAGGTCCCAGGCCAGCGGAATCTCCGGGTAGCTGGGACACGGCAGGTGGCGAAAGTCCTGCGGCGACAGCACCTTGACCAGATGGCCGAGCTCGCGCAATTCGGCCACCAGCGCGCGCAGGCTGGTGACCACGCCGTTGACCTGCGGCTGCCAGGCATCGCTGACGATGAGAATCCTCATGCCGCCTGCTCGAGCGGCGCCGGCTCTACCGCCAGGCCTTGATCCTCGGCCAGGCGGTAGAGCTGGATGCTGCCGTCCAGGTGCTCGATAAGCGCCGTGCAGGATTCCACCCAGTCGCCGCAGTTGAGGTATTCCACGCCGCCTACCCGGCGAATCTCGGCATGGTGGATATGCCCGCAGACCACGCCGTCGAGGCCGCGCTTGACGCACTCGTGGGCGATGGCCTCCTCGAAGTCGCTGATGAAGTTCACCGCCGTCTTGACCTTGTGCTTGAGGTAGGCCGACAGCGACCAGTAGCCGTAGCCCCAGCGCTCGCGCCAGTGGTTGAGCCAGCGGTTGAGGGTCAGGGTCAGCTCGTAGGCCGAGTCGCCGAGGAAGGCCAGCCACCTGTGGTAGCGGGTGATCACGTCGAACTGGTCGCCGTGGATCACCAGCAGGCGGCGGCCGTCGGCGGTCTCGTGCAGCGCCTCGTCGACCAGTTGGATATTGCCTAGCACCAGGCTGGAGTAACGCCGCAGAAACTCGTCGTGGTTGCCGGTGACGTAGATCACCTCGGTGCCGCGCTTGCTCATGGTCAGCAGGCGGCGGATCACGTTGGTATGGGCCTGCGGCCAATAGATGCCGCCCTTGAGCTTCCAGCCGTCGATGATGTCGCCGACCAGGTAGATGCGATCGGCCTGGTAGCGCTTGAGGAAGGCGGCCAGGCGTTCGGCCTGGCAATCGCGGGTTCCGAGGTGCACATCGGAAATCCACAGGGTACGGACATGCTGCTTGCGGCTGGGCTTGCTGCGCTCGGCGATGCTCATGGGCGGCCTCCGGCTGGGTTTGCCCAAGGGTGCGAGGCGGCGGTTAAGCGACCATGACATTCGCGCGACGACTCGATGACAATCGCCGGCGCCGATGGCGGTGTACACTGACCGTTCGATCAGGAGCCCGCCATGTATCCGCTGCTATCCCTGCGCCACTACCATCACGATCAGATCGCCCACAGCCACGATCACGCCCAGCTGGTGTTCGGTCTGTCCGGCCAACTCGACTTCGAGGTGGCCGGGCATGGCTGCCAGGTCGCCAGCATGAGCCTGGCCGTGGTGCCGGCGGCGACCCACCACGCCTGTGCCAGCCCGGCGGGCAGCCGCTGCCTGGTGCTCGACGTGCCGCAGGAGGACTGGCTGCGTGAACGCCTGGGCCACCATGCCGATGCCGGCCGCCGCCTGCTGGGCACCCCGGGACGCGTGCAACTCAGCCAGGCCCAGGGCCGCCTGGTGGAGTGGCTGGCGGCCAGCCCGATCGACGATACGGTGATCGCCCAGCAGGGCGCGGCGCTGCTGCTGGCCAGCCTGAGCGGCGCCCCCGCCCTGGCGAGCGACGGCCTGCCCCTGGCGCGCCTCGATGCCTTCATCGACCGCCACTGCGCGCACCCGCTGCAGGTGGCCGACCTGGCGCGCCTGTGCGAACTGTCGCCGGCGCGCTTCCACGCCCGCTTCCTCGCCGAGACCGGGCGCACGCCGATGGAACATGTGCGCCGCCGGCGCCTGCAGCTGGGCCGCCACTGGCTGCTGCACAGCCGCCTGGCGGTGGGCGAGATCGCCGCGCGGGTCGGTTACGGTTCGCAGAGCGCCTTCACCGCCGCCCTGCTGCGCGAATTCGGCGTTACCCCGCGCCAGCTACGCCGCGAGTTGCGCGACAA
Source organism: Pseudomonas sp. CAU 1711 (assembly GCF_039888625.1). NCBI lineage: Bacteria > Pseudomonadati > Pseudomonadota > Gammaproteobacteria > Pseudomonadales > Pseudomonadaceae > Pseudomonas > Pseudomonas sp. CAU 1711. The sequence goes on along the minus strand of NZ_JBDQQT010000015.1, from coordinate 54,438 downwards.
ACCGCGCGAGTAGCGCGACAGACGCGAGCAGCGACGGGCACCTAGACTCTGCCGAACACTCAGGAGCCCGCGATATGCAGACCATCGAATGGCAGGACTTCGAGCGCGTGGAGCTGCGCGTCGGCACCCTGCTCAGCGCCCGCCCCAACGCCAAGGCGATCAAGCCGGCCTACGTGCTGGAAGTGGACCTCGGCGAGTTCGGCGTGAAGACCTCCAGCGCCCAGCTCACCGCCCACTACGATGCCGCCGGGCTGGTCGGCCGCCAGGTGCTCTGCGTGTGCAACTTCGCCGCCAAGCGGATTGCCGGCGTGCGCTCGGAAGTGCTGGTCACCGGCGTCTACGACCAAGACGGCAAGGTGGTGCTGGCCAGCTTCGACCGGCCCTTGCCCAATGGCGCCCGCCTGGCCTGAGCCCGGCGCACGCGAAACCATCGGCCCTACTCACCCGGAATCACCATGCAACATCGCACCGCCCTCTTCGCCCTGCATCTGGCCGCCCTGTTCTTCGGCCTGTCCGGCATCTTCGGCAAGCTGGCCCTGGCCGCGCCCATGGTCATAGTGTTCGGCCGCGCCCTGTTCGCCGTGCTGGCCCTGCTGCCGCTGACCCGCTTCGGCGAGCGGCCGGCGGCCATCGGCTGGCAGCGCCGCCTGGCCCTGATCGGCGCCGGCCTGCTGCTGGGCGGGCACTGGTGGGCATTCTTCCTCGCCGTGAAGGTGTCCGGCGTGGCGGTGGCCACCCTGGGCTTCGCCAGCTTCCCGGCCTTCACCGTGCTGCTGGAGGGTCTGCTGTTCCGCGAGCGGGTGCGCTCGGTCGAATGGGCCGTGGTGGCGTTGGTCAGCCTCGGCCTGGTGCTGGTCACCCCAGACTTCGACCTGGGCAGCGACGTCACCCAGGGGCTGGCCTGGGCGGTCTTTTCCGGGCTGCTGTTCGCCATGGTCTCGGTCTCCAACCGGGCCACCACGGTCGGGGTCAAGCCGGCCCAGGCGGCGCTCTGGCAGAGCCTGGCGATACTGGTGGCCAGCCTGCCGCTGGCCTGGGACGCGCTGCCCACGGTGCGTGCCCTGGACTGGCTGTGGATCGCCCTGCTCGGCCTGTTCTGCACGGCCATGGCGCACAGCCTGTTCGTCGCCAGCCTGCGCGTGCTCAACGCGCGCAGCGCCTCGGTGGTATTCGCCCTGGAGCCGGTCTACGGCATCCTCTTCGCCTGGTGGTTGTTCAACGAGCAGCCGAGCCTGCGCATGCTGTGCGGCGGCGCGCTGATCCTGCTGGCCACCCTGGTGTCGGCACGCCTGAACAAGCACACGGTCAGCGTCGAGGCCATTGCCTAGCGATCGTTGTGGCCGAGGTCACGCCCCGGATCGATCAGGTCGCGCAGGCGCTGCTTGAGCACCTTGGCCTCTGGGAAACCGCCATCGGCCTTGCGCTCCCACAGCTGCACGCCATCGCAGGTGATGCGGAACACTCCGCCAGTGCCCGGCTGCAGGCAGACCATGCCCAGCTCGTCGGCAAAGGTGCTGAGCAGTTCCTGGGCCAGCCAGGCGGCGCGCAGCAGCCATTGGCACTGGGTGCAGTAGGTGATCACCACTTCGGGCTTGCCGCTCATGCTCGGACTCCTGGACGCATCGGGCGTGCATCATAACGCGCAGAAAGGACGACGCCGCGGGTTTGCCGCGGCGCCCTCCTCCCCGCCCTTGTTCTTACCGTCTCGACTCAGGCGATCTTGGCCAGCAGTTCGCGGGCACGCTCGCGCTGTTGCGCGTCGCCCACGCTGACCAGTTCGTTGAGGATGTCGCAGGCGCTTCCGATGTCGCCCTGTTCGATATAGGCCAGCGCCATATTCAGCTTGACCAGATGCTCGCGGCTTCCGGCCAGGTGATCCAGGTCGCTGTCCAGCGGATTGGCCTGGGTCGGCTGCGGGTTGGAGCGACCGACCGGCTCGCGGGAGAAGGCGTCGACGAACTCCTCGACCAACACCTCCTCGTGGGGATGGGGAAGATCGGCGAAGGACTCCAGCATCTCCTTGTCCGCGTCCACCTCCTGCACCTCCGGCAATTGCTCCAGGTCGGAGCTGAACGCGGGTTCGACTCCCTCTTCCTGCGCGCGCTTGATGCGGGCCGGCTGTTCCGGCTGGAAGACATTGGCCAGGTCCCAGTCGGCATCCAGCGACAGATCGTCGAGATTGAGCTGGAACTCCTCCTGCAGCGGCGGCTCGGGTTCCGGCTCGTCCAATTGCAGTACCGCGTCGGCCAGCGCATCCTCCTGCGGGCGTTGCAGCCCGGAGTAGCGCGCGCGGATCTGGTCCAACTGGGCATGGCTGGCGCCCATCTCGCGCAGCTCACGCTCCAGTTCGAAGAAGGCGGCGGCCTCACCCTGCTCGCCGCACACCTCGTACAGACGCAGGCGCAGGTCCAGCCGCTCCGGCTGCTGCCCCAGCGCCTTGCGCAGCACATTGGCGGCATCGGCGAAGCGACCGTAGGCGATGTAGATGTTGGCCTCCTCCAGAGGGTCCGCCGCGCCGGCCGGCTGACGCTCTGGGGCCGGTCGCACCACGGCAGCGGGCGCTATCTCGACTTCGCTCTCGGACTCGAGTTCGGGCTCGGGCTCGGCAGATGCCTGCGCCTGGGAGATGATCCTCACCTCGGACCTCGGCTCGGGCAGCGGTGTCGAGCGGCGCAACACTTCGGCCTCGCGCGGCACCACGCGGCGGCGCGAGAACAGCACGGCAGCGAGCAGCAGGGTCAAAACCAGCAGGCCTCCGAGCAGCCAGAGTCCCCAGTCGCTCCGCGCTTCGGCGGGCGCCGCCGCGGCTTTCTGCTGGCGGGGCTCGGTACTCGCCAGCGGAGCGCTGTCGAGCGGGCGTCGCTGCAGATCGGCGCGAATCTGCTGCAGCTGGCGATCCTTCTCGGCCATCTGCGCCTGCAACTGGGCCAACTGGCTCTGCAGATCGCCCAGGGCGCTCTGCAACTCGCGGTTCTGCGCATTGGCCTCGGCCAGCTCGGCATCGACCCGGCGCTGCTGCGCCTCGATCTGTGCGGCGGCAGGCTCCTGCGCACTCGCCTGGGCGACGGGCTCGAGCGCTGCGCCGCCGCTCTCGACCGCCGCTGCGGGCTGCGGCGTGGCGGCCAGGGCCGAGTCCGGCAGCAGCAGCTCCACGCCGGCGCGCAACCTATTGGGGTCGCCGCCGGCGAAGGCCTGCGGATTGAGGGCGTGGATATCGGCCATCAGTGCTTCCCGGCCGGCAGCGCTGCCGCCGGCCTGCAGCTGCCCGGCTATGCGCCACAGGCTGTCGCCAGTCTGCACCCGGTAGCGCTCGCCCCGCTTGGCCACTGGCTGCGGCCTGGCCGGGGCCTGGCGCGGCGGCGCAACCGCACGCGCCGGTTCGGCAGAGGTTCTGGGGCTGAAGGCGGCGGAACCCGGCGGGTCGATCAGCACCGTGTACTCGCGCAACAGGCTGCCGCCCGGGCGTGCCACCTCGACGATGAAGTTCAGGTAGGGTTCGCGCACCGGCTTACCGGAAGTCACCCGGATCAGGCCGCGGCCGCCCTGCAGCAGCGGGGTGAAACGCAGATCGTTGAGAAAATAGAAGCGCTCCACGCCGGAGCGGGTGAAGTCCTCGGCCGAAGCCAGCCGCACCTTGATCTCGTCGGTCTCCAGGTCGCCGATCTGCAGCAGCTCTATATCGGCATCCAGCGGTTGATTGAGAGCCGAATGCAGGCTGATCTCGCCCAGGCCCAGAGCGGGCACCAGGCCCGAGTAGAAGGCCGACCCCGAGGCCAGGGTCAGTAGCAGTTGGCGCATGCGAGCCATGAATCCTCCCGGCACGACCTGTCCGCGTCTCCCTATCCCCAGCGGATCTGGCGTGTGGTGTGGAACTCTGCGGGGGTGCCGTCCCTAGCGCCCCGAAAGCCCGCGCGGCATCTGGAACGCGCGACGGGTATAGGTTCAGCGTAAGAAAGGCTCAGGGCGAACGCCAATCGGGGGTTATGCCAAATCGAGATAGGGAAGGCTCGAAACTCAGCTAACGGGTTGATCAGCTTCTGACCAGATTGGCCAGGATGCGTGCGTGGATGTCCTGGCACAGGCGCTGCTCTTCCTCGCTGACGCCGGCGAACAGCTCCTTGCGCAGCTGCAGGGCGATGCTCTCGATCCGTTCGATCAGCGGGCGCGCCTTGGCGGTCAGCAGCACCTTCTTGGCCCGGCGATCCTCCGGCACGGCGATGCGCTGCACCAGCTCCTGGCTCTCCAGCCCATCGAGCAGCCGGGCCAGAGTCGGGCCTTCGACGCCGACCGTCTGCGCCAACTCGCGCTGGGTCGGCGGCTCCTTGAGCAGGGCCAGGTGCAGCAGCACCAGCCAGCGTGCCTGGGACAACCCCAGGCCGGACAGGCGTCGATCGAGCTCGGCACGCCAGGCCCGGGAAAGCTGGGCCAGCTGCATGCCGAAACTGTGGTGGGCGAAGTTATGCATAGTGGATTCCCGACTGGTCCTTGCCATTGCCCGCATCCCCTGGATTCATGGCGGACAGCAGAAAAACCTAATTATTAGTCGACTAACCATAACTCCGTACAAGCGCCAAGCCAACCCCGAATCACCACTTGACGTACTGGTCCTCGACGAAGCCCCAGAGGCTGTCGATCGCCACCGGGGCCCTGCCCGGCGGGCGCAGGGTGCCACGGAAGCGGCCGAACACCTGCTTGAAGTTGCTGGCCAGCAGGCCCAGGTCGAGTCGCTCGCGGTGCAGCCCGTAGCCCTGGAACTCCAGCTCCACCTGGCCGTCGCCGGAGAGGATGCGCCAGGGCTGCAGAGGGTCGTCGCGGTCGAACTGGAAATGCACGCCGGCGACCGGCAGCAGCTCGTCGTCCAGCCAGTAGCAGTTCTCGCTGAAGCTGGTCTCGTTGACCCCACAGGACAGGTTCAGGCCGACCCGCACACCGGCCACCTCGCCGGACAGGCAGGCCCAGTTCCAATGGGTTTCCGGGCGCATGTAGCCGGCCGACCAGTCGTGATGCGCGAAAGCGTTCAGGGCCTGCAGGTCGAAGTCGCCCAGTTCGCTGCGCACGCTGCCCCGGCAGCGCACACCGGCCACCTTCTGCGCATAGACCCAGCCGTTGACCGCGGTCGGCGTGCAGATACACATGGGCTGGAAGCCGGTCTCGGAGAAGCTCGCCTCGATCCGCGTGCCGTCGTCCAGCTCCACCAGCAGGCGCTTGTCCGGTCCGGCATTGTCCAGGCGTAGCAGGTTGGCGCCGCTGCGCAGCTCGCAGACGCCGTCGTTCGGTCGCTCGGAGAAGGCGCAGCCCAGCCCCAGCGGGCGCTTGAACTGGCGTTCGATCATGCGCCCGCTGGACGGATGGAACAGGTAGACGAAACCGGCCGTGAGCAGGCTGATGTCGGCCAGGGCGCAGCCGCCGATCAGCTCCTCGCTGACCAGGCCGAAATACTGGAACTGGTGAAAGCGCCGCCACTTGGCCAGGGCGCCGAGACGCCTGCCCATGGGCGAGCGAAAGTCGAAGTCGCGCCAGTTCACCTGCCCCGGCGCGTCGGGGAAGATGCCGTAATGGGGTTGGCCATTGGCCTGGATCAGTCGTTCCATGAGGGTCGCCGGCAGAGAGAAGCGCCGATGCTAGCAGCCACCCATGGGCCCGTGAGGGACTATTCGCGCCAGCGCCTGTGGCGCTTCAGGTCACCACCTGATTGCGGCCGAAGGCCTTGGCCTCGTACAGCGCGCGGTCGGCGTGGGCACACAGGGCGAGCGGATCCTGCTCGGCCTGCGGCTGCTGGCAGGCGATGCCGATGGACATGGTCAGCACCGGCGCCGTGGTCGAACCGGCGTGCTCGATGCCCGCCTCCCGCAGCGCGCGGCACAGGGCCTCGGCGTGCTGGCGTGCCTCGGCCGCGCCGATGTCGTAGAGCAGCACGGCAAATTCCTCGCCGCCCAGGCGCACGGCCATGTCCAGCGGGCGCCGCGCGCCCTGCCTGAGCACCTCGCCGACGCGCTGCAGGGCCTGGTCGCCGGCCTGGTGGCCGTAGCGGTCGTTGTAGGCCTTGAAGTGGTCGATATCGCACAGCAGCAGGGCCAGGCCGCGCCCCTCGCGCTGCGCCTGGCGCCATAGGCGCGGCAGCTCGCGGTCGAAACTGCGCCGGTTATGCAGCCCGGTCAGGCTGTCCTGATGGGCCAAGAGCCCCATCAGCCGGCCGATCAGGAACTGCTCGCGCGACTTGTGTTCCAGCAGGTAGCAGCCGAACGCGCCGATCAGGTTGCCGCTGACCAGGAACAGCAGATTGTTGAACAGGCGCTCCGGCGCCAGGCCACCCAGCCATTCGATCAGGGCGTAGCCGAGCAGCACCAGCAGAGACACACCGGTGGCCTCGGCCAGACGCAGGCCGACCAGGAAATAGCCGGCGATACACACCAGCAGCAGGCCCTCGTAGGGGAAGAAGTCGTTCTGCTGACGGCCCAGGGCGATGATGACCGACGTCCCCAGGCCCATGGCACCGATGCAGAGCATGCTCAGCGGGGTGGAGAGTCGCGCATGCCGGAAGATGTAGCGGGCGCAGCCCAGCAGCAGCAGAGCCACGCCCAGGCGGATCGCCAGCAGGGCCAGCAGCAGCGGCCCCTGGATCATCCAGACGTCGGCGCCGATGAAGCTCAGCCAGGCGCACAGGGCGAAGACCAGCGCCACCCGGCGCAGTTCGAGGCTCTCCCGTTGCAGATGGGCGCGGTATTCGCCCTCCATTACGGGAGAGAAACGCAGACGGCGAAAACCCCGAACCAGTTGCTCGGCATAGGGGTTGGAGCGCACTTCGGCCAGCCAGTCGGGATATGAGGGCACCGAAACCTCGCGGATGAATAGGGTGACGCCACCCTAGCCTTTCGAGAAGCGCGTCACAAGTTTGTCGCCAATAATTTGCCGCAAATTCTCGTTATTACCGCGTTACAGCTCGAACTCCGCCTGCAACGCCGCACGCACGCAGTGCAGCACGCCTTCCGGGACCTGGCCAGAGAACCGCTCGGCCACCGCCACCACCGGCGGCAGTTCGCCCTCGCCGTCGAGAAAGGCATCCTGGATCTCGCCGAGCAGCTCCTCGGGCAGGTCCAGCGCCTGCTCCAGCGACAGTTGCTGGCGGCCGATGGCCTCGGCCAGCAGGTTGTACACGCTCTTCTCGCCGCAGTTCAGCTGGCTGGCGATCTGCGCCGGGGTCATGCCGGCGCGGGCCAGGCTGACCAGTTCATGGCGCAGGTCGGTGACCGCCTTGGGCGCCTCGACGGACTCGCCGCCGGCCAGCACGGCGAGGAAGGCCTCGCCGTAGCGCTCCAGCTTGCGCGCGCCGACGCCGCTGACCCGGGCCATCTCGGCCAGGTTGCGTGGCTGGCTGCGCAGCATCTCCAGCAGGGTCGAGTCGGGGAAGATGACGTAGGGCGGCACGCCGTGCTCCTCGGCCAGCTTGCGCCGCAGGGCACGCAGGGCCTCCCACTGCTCGCGCTCCTCGCCCCGCACCAGCTGGCTGGCGCTGCTGCCGCTGGCCTTGGCCGCCTGCTGCGGCTTGAGGTCACGGCGCAGTTCCAGGCCGACCTCGCCGCGCAGCAGCGGGCGGCAGGCATCGGTCAGGCGCAGGCCCCCGTAGCCGTCCAGGTCGACGTCGGCCAGGCCGCGCGCCACCAGCTGGCGGAACAGGGTGCGCCAGTCGCCCTCGGACAACGCCTTGCCCATGCCGAACACGGCCAGGTGCTGGTGGCCGGCGGCGCGGATCTTGTCGTTCTCGCGGCCCAGCAGGATGTCCACCAGATGGCCGACGCCATAGCGCTGGCCGCTGCGGTACACGGCCGACAGGGCCTGACGCGCCGCCTCGGTGGCATCCCAGGTCTGCACCCCGTCGATGCAGATGTCGCAGTGGCCGCAGGGCTTGGCCAGTTCCTCGTCGAAGTAGGCCAGCAGCGCCTGGCGACGGCAGCGCGTCTCCTCGCACAGGGCCAGCATGGCGTCGAGCTTGTGCTGCTCGATGCGCTTGTGCCGCTCGTCGCCCTCGGACCCTGCGAGCATCTGCTTGAGGAAGATCACGTCCTGCAGGCCGTAGGCCATCCAGGCATCCGCCGGCAGGCCGTCACGGCCGGCGCGACCGGTCTCCTGGTAATAGGCCTCCAGGCTCTTGGGCAGATCCATATGGCAGACGAAGCGCACGTTGGGCTTGTCGATGCCCATGCCGAAGGCGATGGTCGCCACCATGATCAGTCCCTCCTCGTTGAGGAAGCGCTTCTGGTGGTAACCGCGCAGGTCGCTGGACAGCCCGGCGTGGTAGGGCAGCGCCGGGTAGCCCTGGGCACTGAGGAACTCGGCCACCTCCTCCACCTTCTTGCGCGACAGGCAGTAGACGATGCCGGCATCACCCTTGCGCGCGGCGAGGAAGGCCAGCAGCTGCTTGCGCGGCTGATCCTTGGGCTGGATGCGGTAGAAGATGTTCGGCCGGTCGAAGCTGGAGAGGAAGCGCTCGGCGCCCTGCAGATGCAGGCGCTGGACGATCTCCTCGCGGGTGCGCATGTCCGCCGTGGCGGTCAGGGCGATGCGCGGCACACCGGGGAACAGCTCGGCCAGCTGGCCCAGCTGCAGGTATTCCGGGCGGAAGTCGTGGCCCCACTGCGATACGCAGTGGGCCTCGTCGATGGCGAACAGGGCCAGCTGCGGCAGGCGCTGCAGGAAGTCCAGCATGCGCGGCTGCACCAGGCGCTCGGGGGCCAGGTAGAGGAACTTGATCTCGCTGCGGCGGATGCGTTCGGCGATCTCGCGCTGCTCGTCGGCGTTCAGGGTGGAGTTGAGCGCCACGGCGGCCACGCCCAATTCGTCGAGGGTGGCGACCTGATCCTCCATCAGCGCGATCAGCGGCGAGACGATCACCGCCAGGCCGCCCCGCAGCAGGCCGGGCACCTGATAGCACAGCGACTTGCCGCCGCCGGTGGGCATCAGCACCAGGGCATCGCCGCCACTTGCCACGCGCTCGACTATCGCCGCCTGCTGGCCACGGAAGGCGTCGTAACCGAAGACATCTTTGAGAATGCGCAGGGCGTCGGACATGGGCGGCAGGATCATCCACAGGCTGAAGAAGCGAGCCGCGCAGTATACGCGAGCCTGCCCGGGGCCTGACCATCGCCTGTCGGCCCTCGCCCATTTATGGGAAAGGAGAATCCACTCGTCCTCTCCCGCAGGCGGGAGAGGGGAAGATCCATGCCCCGCCGACCGTGCTTTTGCCGGCTCGGGCGGCTAGAATCCGCCTGTTCACTCACTCCAAGGTAGTCCACGATGTCCTTCGCCGAGCAACTGTCCCGCCTGCAAGCCTTCCTCGATGCCGACGACCTGCACGAAGAGGCGCTGGACTACATGGCCAGCCATGGCTACCTGACCGCCCTGGCCATCTGCCCCGAGCCGATCCCGGAGCGCGAGTGGATCGACGCCCTGTTCGCCGAGCCGCCGCATTACCGCAGTGACATCGAGCGCGAGGAAGTGGAGATCACCCTGCAACTGCTCAAGGGCCACATCGCCCGCCAGCTGGCCAGCGACGACGAGCCCGAGCTGGCCTGCGAGCTGGACCTGGGCGACGAGCCGGACGAGTCCGACCTGCGCTGCTGGTGCATCGGCTTCATGGAAGGCGTGTTCCTGCGCGAGGCGGTGTGGTTCGAGAACGCCGAGGACGAGGTCAGCGAGCTGCTGCTGCCGATCATGGTCGCCTCCGGTCTGTTCGACGAGCAGCCGGAATTCGCCGAGATCGCCCGCGACCGCCACCTGGTCGACAGCATGATCGAGCAGATTCCGGAAGTGCTCACCGCCCTGTTCCTGCTGTTCCAGGCACCGGAAGAAAAACCCGCCCTGCTCAAGCCCCGCCACCACTAAGGCGCGCCCATGGCGCACGCCGATATCCGCGAGAGTCGCCACCGCGGCGTGCGCTATGCGCTGCTGGCGCTCGGCTGGCTGAGCGTGGTGCTGGGCGTGATCGGCATCTTCGTCCCGGTGCTGCCGACCACGCCCTTCCTGCTCCTGGCCGCCGCCTGCTTCGTACGCAGCTCCAAGCGCTTCTACCGCTGGCTGGTCGAGCATCCCAGGCTCGGCCCCTGGATTCGCGACTACCTCGAGGGCAACGGCATCCCGCTCAAGGGCAAGGTCTACGCCCTCGGCCTGATGTGGGCCAGCATCGGCCTGTCCTGCTACCTGGTGCCGCTGCCCTGGGCACGCGCCTTCATGCTCACCAGCGCGGTGCTGGTCAGCGCCTACATCCTGCGCCAGAAGACCCTGCCCGAGCGCTGAGCCGCAGCCGGCAAACCACGGGACCAGCACCTACACTTTCTGCACTTTCCGCGGAGAGCGCCTTCATGCAGCCTGGGTCGAGCCCACAGGGACGAGTCTTGCGCCGGCCGGCGGGCCAAGTGCTGCTCGGCGCCCTGCTCGGCCTCTGCCTGGCCCTGGCTGCACGCGCCAACTGGGACTTCCAGCTGATCATCGGCAAGGCCGAACAGCGCTATGGCAACCTCGGCGTGGCCAAGGGCCGCATCGAGGCCTGGGACGAGCTGATCCGCGCCAGCGGCAACCTCCCGGAGAAGGACAAGCTGACGGCGGTCAACCGCTTCTTCAACCGCCAGATCCGCTTCGTCGACGACATTCGCAACTGGCGCCTGAACGACTACTGGGCGACGCCGGTCGAGTCGCTGGTCAAGGGCGCCGGCGACTGCGAGGACTACTCCATCGCCAAGTACTTCACCCTGCGCCGCCTCGGCGTGCCCAGCGACAAGCTGCGCATCACCTACGTCAAGGCCCTGCAGTACAACCAGGCACACATGGTGCTGACCTACTACTCCAGCCCCACCGCCGACCCGCTGGTGCTGGACAACCTGATCGGCGAGATCCGCCCGGCCTCCCAGCGCCGCGATCTGCTGCCGGTCTATGCCTTCAACGCCGAGGGGCTCTACCTGCCGGGCCAGGTCGGCAAGAAGAGCGATACCAAGAAACTGTCGCGCTGGCAGGATCTGCTGAAGAAGATGCGGGCCGAAGGCTTCGACATCGGAGAGGGTTGAGCTATGTCCCTGTTGAAACAGCTGTTTCTCGCCATCTGCCTGTTCCTCGTGGTGGCCTTCACCGGCAGCTTCATCGCCAGCGTGGAGACCTCGCGCGAACAGCTGCTCAGTCAACTGCGCTCGCATGCCCAGGACGCCGCCACCGCACTGGGGCTATCGATGACGCCGCACGTGGACGACCCGACGATGATCGAGCTGATGGTCAGCTCCATCTTCGACAGCGGCTACTTCGCCACCATCCGCGTGGTGCGCATCCCCGGCGAGGAAGTGATAGTCGAGCGGCGCACCACCACCACCTCGGACAAGGTGCCGGCCTGGTTCGTCGACCTGGTCCACCTCGACCCGCAGGGCGGCGACGCGCTGATCATGCGCGGCTGGGAACAGGCGGCGCGGGTCGAGGTGCTCAGCCACCCGCAGTTCGCCCTGGCCAAGCTGTGGGACAGCGCCATCGGCATCCTGCTGTGGCTGCTGTTGTGCGGGGTGATCAGCGCCATCCTCGGCGGCTGGCTGTTGCGCACCCAGCTGCGCCCGCTGGACAAGATGGTGCAGCAGGCCCAGGCCATCACCCGCCGCGAGTTCCTCACCCTGCCCCGCGTGCCGCGCACACCCGAACTCAAGCGCGTGGTGCTGGCCATGAACCAGATGGTGGACAAGCTCAAGCAGCTGTTCGCCGAGGAGGCGGCGCGCAGCGAGAAGCTGCGTGCGGAGGCCTACCAGGACAACCTCACCGGCCTGGCCAACCGCCGCCTGTTCGATATCAAGCTGGCCAACCAGCTGGCGATCACCGAGCAGAACGCCGAGGGCTACCTGATGCTGCTGCGGGTCAACGACCTCGGCGGCCTCAACCAGCGCCTCGGCGGGCAGCAGACCGACGCGCTGATCCAGGCCGTCGGCGATATTCTCAAGCGCCTGCTGGAGCAGCGCGGCAAGCCGGAATGGCTGGCCTCGCGCAGCCGTGGCGGCGAATTCACCCTGCTCGCCCCGGGCCTTGCCGGCGAGGACGCCGAGCGCCTGGCCCAGGCCCTGAGTGAGGGCCTGGAGAGCCTGCAGCAGACCGGCGCCAGCGACTGCACCCCGGTGGCCCACCTGGGCATCGCCGCCTTCAGGCCCGGCGAGGAAGTGGCCAATGTCATCGGCCGCGCCGACCAGGCCCTGGCCCAGGCGCAGAGCAACCCCAGCCAGCCCTGGGAACGCCTGGACGACTTCGACGCCCTGCCCGGCCATGACCAGCACGACTGGCGCACCTGGATCGACGAGGCGCTGCTGCAGGGCAAGCTGCAGCTGTACTTCCAGCCGGTGGCGAGCTGCGCCGACACCACCCGGATCCTCCACCGCAAGGTGCTGGCGCGCCTGCTCGATCCCCAGGGCGAGGCCGTGGCCGCCGGCCGCTTCCTGCCCTGGATCGAACGCCTGGGCTGGGCCGCGCGCTTCGACCTGGCCATGCTCGAACACAGCCTGGCGCATCTGGACCAGCACCCCCAGCCGCTGGCCCTGAGCCTGTCCGCCGCCACCCTGCGCGACGCCGGCAGCCTCGGCAGGCTGCTGAGCCTGCTCAGGGAGCATCCGCAGCAGGGCCGCCTGATGACCCTGGAGCTGGACGAGCGCTACCTGCCGCCGCCGGCCGAGCTGGAGAGGCTCAGTCAGCGGGTGCGCGAGGCCGGCTACCAGCTGGGCCTGCAGCACTTCGGCGGACGCTTCAGCCTGATCGGCAACCTGACCCACCTCGGCCTGGCCTACCTGAAGATCGACGGCAGCTACATCCACGCCATCGACCGGGAAGAGGACAAGCGGGTGTTCATCGAGGCGATCTTCCGTGCCACCAACAGCATCGACCTACCGCTGATCGCCGAGATGGTGGAGACCGAGGGCGAGCTGCGGGTGCTCCGAGAGCTGGGCATCCACGCCGCCATGGGCCGCCTGCTCGGCGCGCCGGCACCCTGGCAGGGCTGATTCGGCAGGAGCGAGCCCTGCTCACGAACAGCGACGGCGCAAGAACCTCGCGAGCAGAGGGCTCGGCGCCCTCCGGCGCCTAGGAAAAACGGCGCCGCGTCGGAGCCGACTCGACCTAGCGGAACAGACTGGCGACCCCGAGCAGCTCCGCGCCGTTCTCGGCGCTGGCCGCCACCGCCTCGATCAGCGGCGTCAGGGCGAAGCCCTGCTGCGCCAGCCAGGCATCGTCGTAGTAGCTGGTGGCGTAGCGCTCGCCGCCGTCGCAGAGAATGGCCACCACCGAGCCACGCTCGCCGGCCTGCACCATCCGCCGCGCCACCAGCAGCGCGCCGACCAGATTGGTGCCGCTGCTGGCGCCGACCCGCCGGTTGAGACGCCGGGCCAGGTAGTGCATGGCCGCCAGCGACAGGGCATCCGGCACCTGGCAGGCGGCGTCCAGCACCTGCGCCATGAACGAGGGCTCGACCCGCGGCCGGCCGATGCCCTCGATGCGCGAGCCGCAGTCCAGGGTCAGGCCGCGGTCGCCGCTGACATAGCTGGCGTAGAACACCGAACGCTCGGCATCGGCGCACAGCACCCGCGTGGCGTGCTGGCGGTAGCGCACGTAGCGGCCCAGGGTGGCCAGGGTGCCGCCAGTACCGGGGCTGGAGACCAGCCAGCTCGGCTCGGGATGCGGCTCGTGGCGCATCTGCTGGAAGATCGACTCGGCGATGTTGTTGTTGGCCCGCCAGTCGGTGGCCCGCTCGGCATAGGTGAACTGATCCATGAAATGGCCGCCGCTCTCGTCGGCCAGACGCCGGGACTCGGCATGGATGCGCGTGGGGTCCTCGACCAGGTGGGTCTGGCCGCCGTAGAAGGCGATCTGCGCCAGCTTCTCCCTGGCCGTGGAGGCCGGCACCACGGCGATGAAGGGCAGGCCCAGCAGGCGGGCGAAATAGGCTTCGGAGATGGCGGTGGAGCCGCTGGAGGCCTCGATCACCGGCGCCCCGGGCCTGAGCCAGCCGTTGCACAGGGCATAGAGGAACAGCGAACGGGCCAGGCGATGCTTGAGGCTGCCGGTGGGGTGGCTGGACTCGTCCTTGAAGTACAGTTCGACCCCCGGCAGGCCCGGCAGCGCCAGGGGAATCAGGTGGGTATCGGCGCTGCGCTGGAAGTCCGCTTCGATGATGTGCATCGCCTGGCGGGTCCACTGGCGTATATCGGTCATGTGCAAGTCCTCAGTCGAGAATGCCGGCCGACGCCGGCGCCGGCGCACTGCCGCGCCACTGGCTCAGCGCCACGCCGGCGAACACCAGCGCGGCGGCCGCGTATTGCGCCGGCGCGAGCCGTTCGCCGAGCAGCAGGGCGGCGAAGATCAGGGTGAATACCGGGATCAGGTTGGTGAAAGCGGAGGCCTGGCTGGCCGGCAGGCGGCTGACGCCGAAGATGTACAGACCATAGGCGCCGACCGTGACCACCAGGCCCAGATAGATCACCGCGCCGACCCCGAGCACGCCGAACTCGCTCGGCAGCGACTGGCCCGCCAGGGCCAGGGGCAGGAAGAACAGCGCGCCGACGAAGGCCTGCATGGCGGTGAGGATGAAGGGCGAGTAGCGCTCGCAGAGCAGCTTCAGCAGCAGGGTGTAGCCGGTGGCGCAGAGCATGGCGAGCAATTCGTAGAAGTTGCCCAGCAGCGGCGCCGGCGCGCCGGCATCGGCCTCGCCGACCAGGCTCAGCCATAGCGCGCCGCATACCGCCAGGAGGAAGCCCGCCCAGGTACTGAGGGCGACCCGCTCGCGCAGGAACAGCGAGGCTCCCACGGCCACCAGCAGCGGCAGCAAGGCGGTGATCATGCCGGCCTGGGCGGCGCTGGTGTGCTGCAGCGCCAGGGCCTCGAAGATGAAATACAGGCAGGGCTCGCAGGCGGCCATGGCCAGCAGGTAGCGCCAGTCGCCGGGGCGGTAGTCGAGGCGGCCGCGCCAGCGCCAGGCCAGCAGGAACACCAGGCTGCCGAGGGCCATGCGGGCGCAGATCACCCACATGGTCGGCAGCTCGGCGAAGGCGAACTTGAGCGCGATGAAGGAACTGCCCCACAGGGCCATGGCCAGCACCAGGCAGGCCATGGCGAACGCTTGTCCCTGCCGGGCCATGTTCACCTCCACGAGAAAAGCTCAGTGTAGGTGGCAGGCACAGGCGCCGATAGACACAGCGGCGCACAGAAACTGTGTGGAGGCGACTACTGCTCCCAGGGCTCGCCGCGAGTCTTGGGGTCGCGCGGCACCTGCTGCAGCACCGCTGCCTTGGCCAGCATGTAGGCGCTGACCGGCGCACTGATGAAGAGGAACAGGCCGATCAGCAGCTCGTGCAGACTGAAACCCTTGTCGCCGAAGGAGAAGAACAGCAACGAGGCCAGCACCAGACCGCCGAGCCCCAGGGTGGTGGCCTTGGTCGGGCCGTGCAGGCGGGTGAAGAAATCCGGCAGGCGGTACAGGCCGATGGCGCCGACCAGCACGAAGCCGCTGCCGAGCAGGAGAAACAGCGAGACCAGCACTTCCAGCCACAGGCTCATTCGATGATGTCTCCACGCAGCATGTACTTGGCCACCGCCACCGTACTGACGAAACCGAGCACGGCGATCAGCAGGGCGATCTCGAAGAACAGCTCGCTGCCGCGCCAGATGCCGAACAGCACGATCAGGCCGATGGCATTGATGTACAGGGTATCCAGGGCCAGCACCCGGTCCGGCAGGCTGGGCCCCTCGATCAGGCGCAGCACCGCCAGCAGCAGGGCCAGGCCGAGCATGACCAGGCACAGCGGGATCACGTAGCCGAGCATGGGAATATCTCCTTGAGCGGCGCCTCGTAGCGCTGCTTGATCTCGTCGATCAGGTCCTGCGGCTCGCTCACGTTGAGGCCATGGACCAGCAGGGTGCGGCGATCCTGGCTGAGGTCGGCGGCCAGGGTGCCCGGGGTCATGGTCACCACGCTGACCAGGATGCTGATGGCCAGCTCGTCGTCCAGCTCGATGGGCACCTCGACGAAGGCCGGGCGCAGCGCGCCCATCCGTCCCAGAGTCAGGCGCGCCACCTGGAAGTTGGCGACCAGGATGTCGCCGAGCACCATCAGCAGGAAGGGCAGCAGCCGCAGCGCTCGCCAGCCGCGCGGATGCTCTACCAGCAGCGGCCCCAGCAGGTGCGGAATGACCAGGGCGAGCAGAGCCCCCAGCAGCCAGTGGGCGAAGGCGAAGGAGTTCACCAGCAGCAGCCAGGTCGCCAGCAGCAGCAGACTCTGGGCGGGATGAGGCAACAGGCGTGCGATCATGGCGCGGCCTCCAGCGGGATCGCCCGGTACGGCCCCAGGTCGTGCAGCTGCGCGGCGGCGGCCTGGGCGTAATCCAGCAGGGGCGCGGCCAGCGGCACCAGCAGCAGCGCGCTGGCCAGCAGCAGGACACAGGCCAGCAGGCGCCCGCCGTCCAGCTCGGAGCTGTCCAGGGTGCTCTGGCCGACGCGCCAGAACAGCGTGCTGCCGGCCCGGCTCATGGCCACCAGCACCACCAGGCCGCCAATCAGCACCACGCCCCACAACCAGGGCGAAGGCACGGCGCGCAGCAGCAACAACTTGCCGAGGAAACCGGACAGCGGCGGCAGGCCGATCACGGCGATGGCGCCGAAGAAGAACAACGCGCCGAGCAGCGCCGGATGCTCCAGCGCGGCGCCCTGCACCAGTTCGCCGCCCTTGTCGCCACGCTGACGGGCGATCAGGTCGGCCAGGAGGAACAGGCCGCCGCCGACCCAGGAACTGTGCAGCAGGTAATAGAGCGCCGCCGCATGGGCCTGCGGCGTGCCGACCGCCAGCGCGGCCAGCAGTGTGCCGGCCGATACCACCACCAGGTAGGCCAGCAGCCGCTGCAGGCTGCGCGCGGCCAGCGCCCCGACGGCGCCCAGCGCCATGGTCGCCAGGGCCAGCGGCCAGAGCCAGGCCTGGGCCAGATTGGCCAGTTCGCCGGCACCCTCGCCGAAGGCCAGGGTGAACACCCGCAGGATCGCGTAGATGCCGACCTTGGTCATGATGGCGAACAGCGCCGCCACCGGCGCGCTGGCCGTGGCATAGGCCTGCGGCAGCCAGAAGTACAGCGGCAGCAGGGCCGCCTTGAGGGCGAACACCAGCAACAGGAGCAGGCCGGCGGCGGCCAGCAGCGGAACCTGGTCGCCCGTGGCCGCCGCCGCGCGCAGCGACAGGTCGGCCATGTTCAGGGTGCCGGAGGTGCCGTAGAGCACGCCCAGGGCGATGAGAAACAGCGCCGATCCGGTCAGGTTGAGCACCACGTAGTGCAGCCCCGCCCTCACCCGCTGAGCGCCCTGACCGTGCAGCAGCAGGGCGTAGGAGGCGATCAGCAGGATCTCGAAGAAGACGAACAGGTTGAACAGATCGCCGGTGAGGAAGGCGCCGTTGACGCCCAGCAACTGGAACTGGAACAGCGCGTGGAAGCGCGCCCCCAGGCGGTCGTCGCCACGCAGCGCATAGAGCAGCGCGGCGACCGCCAGCACGGCGGTGGCCAGCAGCAACCAGGCGCTGAGGCGGTCGAGCAGCAGCACTATGCCGAAGGGCGGCGCCCAGTCGCCGAGGGCGTAGACACGCACCTGGCCATCGCCGGCCAGCTGCAGCAGATACAGGGCCAGCGGCAGCAGGGCCAGGGTGGCCAGCAGCGACAGGCAGCGCTGGAGCCGCTCGTGCGACGGCAGGATGAGCAGCAGCGCGCCGGCGAACAGCGGCAGGAGGATGGGCAGTATGGACCAGTGATTCAAGACGCCTTCTCCTCGTCCGCCTGGCCATCGACATGGTCGCTGCCCAGCTCGGCCATGCCGCGCAGGGCCAGGACCACGACGAAAGCGGTCATGGCGAAGCCGATGACGATGGCGGTCAGCACCAGCGCCTGCGGCAGCGGGTCGGCGGGATTGCCGCCCCGTCCCAGCACCGCCACGTCGCCGGTCAGGCGGCCCATGGCGAAGAGGAACAGGTTGACCGCGTAGGACAGCAGGGTCAGGCCCAGCACCACCGGGAAGGTGCGCGCGCGCAGCAGCAGGTAAACGCCGCTGGCGCTGAGCAGGCCGAGGGTAATGGCGAACAACGCCTCCATCAGTGCATCTCCTTGCCTGGCGCCAGGCTCAGCTTGCCGAGGTTGACCAGCACCAGCTGGGTGGCGCCGACCACCGTCAGGTAAACGCCGAGATCGAACAGCATGGCCGTGGCCAGCTCGAACTCGCCCACCAGCGGCAGCTCGAAGTGGCCGAAGGCCGAAGTCAGGAAGGGCCTGCCGAAGGCCCAGCTGCCGAGGCCGGTGAGGCCGGCGAGCAGCACGCCGCAGCCGGCCATGCGCTGGTAGTCGAGCGGCAGGCGCTGCTCGACCCAGCTCACGCCGCTGGCGATGTACTGCAGGGCCAGGGCCACGGCCGTCACCAGTCCGGCGATGAAGCCGCCGCCCGGCAGGTTGTGGCCGCGCAGGAAGATGAACACCGAGATCAGCAGGGCCAGCGGCAGCAGCAGGCGCGACAGGGTCAGCAGGACCAGCGGACTCTTGCTCCAGGCCCAGCGCCGCCCCTGCGGATCGCGGGTCGGGACGGGCAGGCGCAGGTCGTGCAGCATGGCCAGGATGCCCACCGCGGCGATGGCCAGCACGGTGATCTCGCCCAGGGTATCGAAGCCGCGGAAGTCGACCAGGATCACGTTGACCACGTTGCTGCCGCCGCCACCGCTGAGACTGTTGGCCAGGAAGTAGCCGGCGATGCTGTCGTAGGGCCGGGTCAGCACCACGTAGGCCAGCAGCGCCACCATCACGCCGCAGCCGCAGGCCACCAGGAAGTCGCGCAGGCCACGCAGACTGGAGCTCTCGGCCGGGGTGCGCGAGGGCAGGTAGAACAGCGCCAGCATCAGCAGGACTATGGTCACCACCTCCACCACCAGCTGGGTCAGGGCCAGGTCCGGCGCGGAGAAGCGGGCGAAGGCCAGGGCCACCAGCATGCCGCCGAGGCCGAGCACCAGCAGCGCGACCAGACGCTGGCGATGCAGCGCGGCGGTCATCACCGCGCTGCATGACAACAGCAGCAGGCCCAGGGCGGTGATGCCATCCAGCGGACTGAGCCCACGCGGCCCGGTCAGCTGCGGCAGCGGCGCCAGGGCCACGGTCACCAGCAGCAGGGCGCTGAGCAGCAGCAGGCTCAGGTAGCGCTGCAGCGAGCCGCTCTCCAGGCGCGCGGTCAGCCAGCCGGCCAGGCGCACCAGGGCCTGCACCTGGCGCTCGAAGAATGTCCGCGCGTCCATGTCCGGCAGCCCGGCGTACCAGAGGAACAGCGGCCGGCGTAGGGCGTAGACCAGGATGCCGCCGGCCAGGGCGACGCAGCTCATCGCCAGCGGCAGGTTGAAGCCGTGCCAGATGGCCAGGTCGTACTCCGGCAGGCTGCCGCCCAGGCTGGCCTGCGCCGCCACGGCCAGCAGCGGCGCCACGGTGTAGGCCGGCAGCATGCCCACCAACAGGCAGATGAACACCAGGATCTCCACCGGGATCTTCATGTAGCGCGGCGGCTCGTGGGGCGGAAACTTGGGCAGGCTGGCCGGCTCGCCGTTGAAGAACACGTCGTGGATGAAGCGCAGCGAGTAGGCCACCGAGAACACACCGGCCAGCGTCGCCGCCGCCGGGATGCCCCAGCTGAAGCTGCCCAGCAGGTGCTGGCGGAGGGTCTCGCCGAAGAACATCTCCTTGCTCAGGAAGCCGTTGAGCAGCGGCACCCCGGCCATCGCCGAGGACGCCACCATGGCCAGCACCGCCGTGTGTGGCAGGTACTTCCACATGCCGTTGATCAGGCGCATGTCGCGGCTGCCGGTCTCGTGGTCGATGATCCCCGCGGCCATGAACAGCGAGGCCTTGAAGGTGGCGTGGTTGATGATGTGGAAGATCGCGGCGACGTTGGACAGCGGTGTATCCAGGCCGAACAGCAGGGTGATCAGGCCCAGGTGGCTGATGGTGGAGAACGCCAGCAGGCCCTTGAGGTCGTGCTGGAACAGCGCCATGCAGGCGCCGACCAGCAGGGTGGCCAGGCCGGTCAGGCTGACCAGGTAGAACCACAGGTCGGAGCCGGCCAGCGCCGGGTACAGCCGCGCCAGGAGAAACACCCCGGCCTTGACCATGGTCGCCGAGTGCAGATAGGCCGACACCGGCGTGGGCGCCGCCATCGCGTGCGGCAGCCAGAAATGGAAGGGAAACTGCGCCGACTTGGTGAACACGCCCAGCAGCACCAGCACCAGGGCCAGGGGATAGAGGGCGTGGGCGCGGATCAGCTCGCCGGACTGCAGCACAGCGCTCAGCTCGAAGCTGCCGACCATGTGGCCGAGCAGCAGGATGCCGGCAAGCAGCGCCAGGCCACCGCCACCGGTCACCGTCAGGGCCATGCGCGCGCCCTTGCGCGCATCGCTGCGCGAGCCCCAGAAACCGATCAGGAGGAAGGATGACAGGCTGGTCAGCTCCCAGAACATCAGCAGCTGCAGCAGGTTCTCGGACAACACCACGCCAAGCATGGCGCCCATGAACAGCAGCAGGTAGGCGAAGAAGCGCCCGGTCGGCTCGCGCTCGGAGAGGTAATAGCGGGCGTAGAGGATGACCAGCAGGCCGATGCCGAGGATCAGCAGGGCGAACAGCAGGCCCAGGCCATCGAGGCGCAGCGACAGGTTCAGGCCGAGCTGCGGCAACCAGGGCTGGCTGACCAGCAACGTCTCGCCGGCGAATAGCCGCCGCGCCAGCCAGAGCACCCAGCCGAGGCCGAGCAGCGGCGCGACGGCGGCCGCCAGGGTGCAGGGCACACGACCGAAGCGATCACACAGCAGGGGCAGGAGTGCGCCGAAAAACGGCAGTGCGACGATGAGCAGCAGCTCCATGAATCCCCCTCTGCGTGCCCCGGCGGGGGCGAATCCACTCTCTCCTCGGGCTGCCGGCAGTGGCCGGAACAGCGCGGCCGCCGATTATCCATAACTATCGAGGGCAAGTCATGGATGAATTATTGCTAAAACTTATCGCCCCGAGCCTTCGTCCTGCGCCGAAGGCCCGCGATCAGACGCCGATATCAGTGGGCAACCCGGCTGGTGCCGTCGACGCTGAGAATGCGCACGCGTTCGCCGACGCGGAAGATCTCGTTCGGCTGCACCTCCTGAACATAGGCGCGCAGGCTGCCGTCGTCCTCGCGCACGGTGATCTCCACGCCCTGGGTACGGGTCAGGCCTTCCTCGGCCGCCGCGCCGATCAGGCCGCCGGCCACCGCACCTATCACCGCGGCCACGGCGCTGCCGCGGCCACCACCGACGGAGCTACCGCCGATGCCGCCGATCACCGCGCCGGCGCCGGCGCCGATGGGCGTCTTGGTGCCCTCGATCCTGACCGGACGCAGCACCTCGATGGTGCCCATGCGCACGGTCTGCACCCGGCGCGCCTCGTCGCGGCTGTAGGTGTCGCCGGTCAGGCTGGAGGCGCAGCCACCCAGAGCCAGGGTCAGGGCGACGAAAGAAGCGGTGAACAGCTTGGAATGGCGCATCGGGCATCTCTCCTTGTGAGGCATGGGCTATTAGACCGCGCGTACCAGCATCTGTCACCCGCCGGCCGCCCTGCCTAGAGTGTAGGGCCTGTCTGGGCCGCGCCCCGCCTCAGGGAGCGAGACGCTCGCGCAGCCAGGCGCCGTCGACCAGGCGATAGTTGAGGCGGTCGTGCAGACGGCTGGCGCGGCCCTGCCAGAACTCCACGCGCTCGGCCAGCAGGCGATAGCCACCCCAGTGTGGCGGACACTCCGGGGCACGGTCGAGGAAGCGCCGCTCGGTCTCGGCCAGCAGGGCCTCCAGCTCGCCACGCCCGGCGATCACCCGACTCTGCGGCGAGGCCCAGGCACCCAGGCGGCTGCCCAACGGGCGCACCTGGAAATAGGCATCGGACTCCTCGGCCGAGACCTTCTCCACCCGCCCCTCGATGCGCACCTGGCGCTCCAGGCTGGGCCAGAAGAAGGTCATGGCGGCGAACGGCCGTGCCGCCAGCTGGCGCCCCTTGGCACTGTCGTAGTTGCTGAAGAAGGTGAAACCGCGCGAGTCCAGGCCCTTGAGCAGCAGCACCCGGCAGTGCGGACGCCCCTCTTCGTCGACCGTGGCCAGGGTCATGGCGTTGGGCTCCACCGGCGGCTGCTCGGTCTTCACCGCGTCGTCGAACCAGTGGCGGAACAGGCTGAAGGGCTCGTCCGGGGCCTGCTCCTCGCTGAGGCCATCGCGGGTGTAGTCGCGGCGCATATCGGCCAGGGTCTGAACCATGGCGAACTCCTTGCTGTGGGGGAAGCCCCAGTTTACCGCGCCTTGTCCTTGTTCTTTTGCTCTGCGCCAACCTGGGCCACCGGCAGGACCGCGGCCGGAGCCGGCTGGCTGTACTTGGACAGCAACGCCACCAGGGTCGGCTGCGGAGTCAGGACGATCTCCACGCGGCGGTTGAGCGAGCGTCCGGCGGCGCTGTCGTTGGCCGCACGCGGCATGTCCGGGCCGACGCCCTTGAGCAGCAGGCGGTCGCGCTGCAGGCCGCTGAGGCGGAAGATCGAGGCCACCGCCTTGGCGCGGTCCTCGCTGAGCTTGAAGTTGGCGTCGAGCTGGCCGCTGCTGTCGGCATGGCCGAGGATCAGCACGCCGGTACGCTTGTCCTGCTCGAGGATCTTGGCCACCCGGGTGAAGGGGCCGAGCACCGCCGGCAGCAACATGCTCGGCCGGTCCGGATTGAACGAACTGTCCACCGGCGCGGTGACCACCAGCACGTTCTCGCGTCGCTCCAGCTCCATCTTGCTGCCGACCAGCGCCGTCTTCAGGCGCGGCTCGTACTCGTCCAGCCAGGCATTGGTGAGTTGGTGGTCGACCTTGAGCGGTGCCGTCTTGGCGGCGCCCTGCTCGACGCCACTCGCGGTGGCGGGCTTGTCGCCGGTAGCGGAACAGGCGGCGAGGCCCAGGCTGCAGAGCAGGACGAGTGTTTTCTTATGCATGGTCAGATCTTCCCCCAGCGAGTTACAGGCATTGGCCCAGCGTTCGCGCCAGTCTCTGCGCGCGCGGGTCCATGAGTACATATGGTCCGAGACTGTTGGTGACGAAACCGAAGGCGACCTCGCGCTCCGGGTCGGCGAAGCCGACCGAGCCGCCGGCTCCGGGATGACCGAAGGCCTTGCGGCCCAGGCCATAGGTGGCATTGGCCACATCCGCCTGGTCGAGCATGCAGCCCAGCCCCAGGCGCGTGGCGGTGAGCAGGGTACGGTCCTCGCCGCGAGCGTGTTCGCGGGTCATCTCGCTGAGCATGTCCGCCTCCAGCAGGCGGCCGTCGAGCAGCGCGGCATAGAAGCCGGCCAGGGCACGGGCATTGCCATGGCCATTCGCCGCCGGCTGCTGCATGCGCCGCCATTCGGGCTTGTTGGTACTAGTGAGAATAGACGGCGGATTGGCGAAGGCGCGGGTGGTCAGCGCCTGCGGCTCGCCCATCATGCATTTGAGTAGGCGCTGCGCGGCGGCATCGCCCATGTCGCCCTTCTTGCGCGAGATATGGGCGACGCGCGGGAACTCCGCCTCGGCCAGGCCGACATGGAAATCCAGGCCCAGCGGCCGGGCGATGCGCGCGACTATGGATTCGCCGGGGCCGCGACCGTCGACCCGCCGCAGCAGCTCGCCGACCAGCCAGCCGTAGGTGATGGGCGAATAGCCATGCGCCTGCCCCGGCTCCCACCAGGGCCGCTCGGCGGCCAGCGCGGCGGTCATCGTCTGCCAGTCGTAGAGCGCCTCGGCGGGCAGCGATTCGCGCAGCGCCGGCAGGCCGGCACTGTGGCCGAGCAGTTGGCGCAGGGTCACCCGCTCCTTGCCGGAGGCGGCGAACTCGGGCCACCAGCGCGCCACCGGCACGTCCAGTTCGAGCTTGCCTTGCTCCACCAGCTGCAGGGCCGCCACGGCGGTGAAGGTCTTGGTGCAGGAGAACAGGTTGAGGATGGTGTCGCCGTGCCAGGCTTCGGCGCCATCCTTGTCGGCCGTGCCGGCCCAGATGTCGACGACGGTTTCGCCGCCGATCTGCACGCACAGCGCGGCGCCGCGTTCCTGAGGCTCCTCGAACAGCCCGGCGAATGCCTCCTTGAGCGGCTCGAAGCGCAGGTCGTAATAGCCCTGGATTTGCAACTGGTACTCCTTGGTCGATGGCCGGCATTGTTCCAGCCTGGGCCGTGCATGGGAATCCTGGCCCTTTGCCCAAGGTGCCTCGTCAGACCAACGGTTAGCCACCCCGGCCCGAGACCGGGCCAGGATGTCGCGCGCGGATCTCAGGGCTTGGCGGCGGGTTTCGCCAGCAGCGCGGCCGGCACTTTGAGATTGGCCGCCCGCACCTGCTCGACGAAGCCCTGCCAGGGGCGGTCGGTGATGCCGACCAGGCCGAAGTGGCCGTTCTCGCCGTCCAGCAGGCGGCCGCTGACCGGCTGATCGAGGTACTGGAACCAGTGCACCCCGACTATGCCCGGCTCCTCCAGCGCACGCGCCAGGAAGTGGGCATAGGCCGGCCCGCGCCGCTCCTCCGTGGGCACCTCGCTGAGCCCGCCCCAGAACGGGCCACGGTCACGCGAGCCGAAGTGGAACTCGCTGACCAGCAGCGGCTTGTCCAGGGCGCGCAGGGCGGCGAAGTCGTAGCCCTGCTGCGGCTCGCGGGTGTAGAAGTTGAAGCTGAGCACGTCGCAATAGCGGGCGCAGGCCTCGATCGCCTCGGGCGTGACGACGGCGAAGCGGCCACCGAGCAGCAGCTGGTTGGGCGCGTGCCACTCCAGCGAGTCGGCGATGGTCTTGAAATAGGTCTCGGCGAACAGGCGCTGGAAAGCCTGCAGGTCCCGCTCGATCTGCGGGAACTCGGCGCGCGGCAGCGGCGCCTCGAAACCCGGATCCTCGATCAGCTCCCAGGCCTTGAGCTCGATGCCCCAGGCCTTGGACAGACCGGCGTGGTTGCGGTACTTGTCGCGCAGCTGCTTGAGAAAGGCGCGCTTGGCCGGCACATCGGTGCTCAGGCGCAGGGTGCCGTAGGCCAGGGCATAGCGCGCCTTGGGCGCAGCGCCGGGGGCGGCCCAGGCCAGCTCGTTGTCGGCGAAATAACCAAGCAGCCAGGGGTCGTCGCGGCGGTCACGGGTGGCGATGGCGATGGCCCGTTCCGCGGCCATGGCGAAGCGCGGATCGAAGGGGTCGGGCATGCCGCCCCACCAGTCGTGGCCGGTGCTGATGGTGGCGTAGTCGCCGGAAATCGACAGCGGGATGCTGTAGGGCATGCGCTTGGCCTGGGCCAGGCGGTCGTCGCTCCAGTTGCCCAGGCTGTTGAAGCCCCAGGCCTGCAGGCGATCCAGGCTGTGGCCGACCCAACGCACGGCGTCCAGGCCGACCCGGGCACAGCCGTCGACGCCGCCTTCGGCCGGCGCCGGCGTGGCCGCCAGTGGGGTCGGCGCCGGCACGCAGGGCTCGGCATAGCTGCGCTGCAGATTGGCCTGGTAGAAGTCGAACCAGCGCCCCTGAGCGAAGGCACGACCACGGGTGGCGCCGCTGTCGCCGCGGCTGTCGGCCTGGCCATAGTAGGCGGCGAGACGCTCGCCCTCGGCGGGCAAGGCGGCGAACATCGTCTCGCGCCCCTCGACATAGGTGCGCCCCTGATAGGGGCTGACGGCATTGACGCCGAGGGAGAAGAACGGGTTGCCCTCGGGGGTGACCAGGTACCAGCGGCCATCGCGCTTCTCGGTGCGGAAGAACCCCTTGGCCTCGAAGCTCGGCCCGCCCAGCCAGCCACCAAAACTGTCCTGCCGTGGCCGTTCGGCCAACCAGGCCTTGAGCTGCTCGCGCTCGCGCGCGGCGCCTTCGCGCAGTTGCTGATCGGTGTGCACCTTCTCCGGCCACTGGCCACGGCTGTACTGGCCGTACGCGTCGATGATGCCGCCGTACGCGGCCTGCCGCGCGGCATCGCCGGCCTGCACGCCGAAGCGGCCGAGCAGCACGCTTTGCGGCACATCGGGGCTGTCCATGCTCAGGGTCACGGCACTGACCCGCGTCGGGTCCAGGGCGCCCTCCACCGTCTCGGCCAGCAGCAGGCGCTGACCGTTCAGGCCGATCGGCATGGGCGCGCCGGCGCGCATGCCCAGCGCCCGCGGCGAAGTGGCGGCGAGCGGCACCAGCAGGGTCTGCGCCGGCCCGGCCGGCAGATCGATACGGCTGACCAGAGCCTGGCCGTCGCGGCTCTCGATGCGCACATTCAGGGTAATGGCCCAGTCCATGGCGTTCTGCACACGCAGACTGATGGCGCCGGCCTGCGCCCAGTCCCAGTCACCCTTGGCCGGCGACAGGCGCAGGCTGGGACTGGGCGCCGCGGTGAAGGTGAAGCGGCGCAGCACCTCGCCCTCCGCCGTCGGCTCGGCGGTCAGCTCGGGAAAGCTGGCGGCCCGGGACTCGACCTTCACCACATCGGTCGGTTTGACGAAGCTGTACAGGGTCTGTTGGCCCTCGGGCGCAGCCAGGGCGGGCGCAACGAGGCTGAGGGCGAGCACAAGCGGGAGGCAACGGCGGATCATCGAACTGGTACTCCAGAAGATGGCCAAGTAGACACCAGGCGGGCCTGCCAATGCCACCCCGGACTGCCCTATCCGGGCTCGGCGACCAGCTCCAGCATACGATCGACCCAGGCATCCAGGCGCGCCCTGGCGCGGGCCTGACCGTCGCCGGCGGCGCCCTCCTCGTCCGCCAGCAGGCGCCGGGCCGCGCCCTCCAACTGCGCGGCGAAATCCGATACATCGCCCCGCCAGCACAGCACCTCATGGCGCAGACCTAGCTCGGCGGCGCGCCGCACATTGCCGAGCTGCTCCGGCTGGTCGGTGACCAGTAGCAGGATCGGCCTGCCATAGACCTGGGCGATCGACAGCGCGGCCATGCCCGGCGCCGAGACGATCAGCGCGCTGCTCGCCGCTGCCTCGACCCACTGCGGGTCGCGCGCCAGCCAGCCACTGCGCCCGGCATAGCCCTCGCCCACCCGCAGGCTGTCCAGGCCGACGGCCGCCAGGCCCTGCTCCAGCCCCTCGGCCAGGCACGGATCGCGAAAGTGCGGATTGAGGTAGACGGCCGCCCGCGGCACCTGCTGCGCCTGGCACGACGCCAGGGCCACCGGCGTCGGCAGGTTGAAGCGCCACGGCGCGGTGCGCACCACCTCGGCATAGGCGAAGTCATGCTGCAGGCAGGCCCGCGCGCGGCGCAGCTCGAAGCCTATGGCCGCGGCGAAGGCCCGCGCCAGCCAGCTGGGCAGGCGCCCCCGGAAGTTGTCCAGCAGGGCCCGGCGCAAGCTGGCGCCGTACACGTGCACAATCTTGCGCCGCCAGCCAGGCAGGCAGCCCATCACCAACAGGGCCGGATGGAAGGAGTCGTTGACCAATAGATCGACGCCGGCGATCAGGCGGCGCAGGCGCCAGATGTCGCGCAGCATGCGCCGCGGATCGAACAGATAGCGCGCGACGTTGCGGTCGGTGGCGCCGCGCTGCATGTTCTGCCGCTCGTCGAACTGCACCGAGTAGTGCCGCGACAGCACCTCGGCGGCGATGCCGAATTCGCCGAGAAAGACCGCGCCCTCGTCCGAGGTGGTCAGCACCCGTACCTCGGCGCCGCGCTCGATCAGGGCGTGGGCCAGCAACTGGGCACGCATCAGATGGCCACGGGCATCGGCGGTGGCCAGGTAGAGAATCCGTGGCCTCATCCGAGCAGGCGTGCCCGTAGCCGCAGCCAGATACCGGCCAGGTACATGCCCAGCGCGCCGCTGACGCCGAAGGAGCGGTCCACCGCCCGCGCCTCGGCCAGCAGGCGCTGCAGCCGCGGCATTTCCGCCTCGCTCACGCTCAGGCCGAGGGTGCGCATGCACAGGCGCACGTGCTTGCGCTCGTCGCGCAGCACGCGACCGAGCAGCGGCTGCAGGGGATGGTCGGCGGCCAGCACCGCGCAATGGCGGCTCAGCACCCGCTCGGCCATCTGCTCGGCGCACAGACCGATGGCATAGGCGGACACCAGCACGCCCTGCTGGAAATACGGCGCGTGGCGCCGGGCGATGCACTGCCAGCGGCGGATCTTGGCCCGGCTCAGCCAGTCCGGGCGCAGCTCGCCGGGTGGCTGCATGCCGCGTTCGCGCAGGGCGGCGGCGAACAGCTCGCTGTGCTCCTGTTCCTCGCGCAGATGCTGGTTCACCTGGCGCTGCAGCCAGGCCGGCGCGCTCGGCATCAGCTCGTGCTGCAGGGTCCTCTCGGTGGCTTCCTCGCCGATCAGGTAGACGCGCAGCAGCAGCAATTCGCCCTCGCGGCTGGCGTGCAGCTGGCGCAGGGCCGCGCGCTTGATGCGGTCGACCAGCCAGGCCTGCAGACGCGGCCAGCCGCGCAGGCGTGGCGCGGCGAAGGCCGCCAGATGCATCACGGTCATGGGGTCGAATGCTGCTGGCCGCTGAGTACCAGGCCGATGAAGCTGTCCTGCAGGAAGGCTTGGGCCGCGGCGGCGGCCTGCGGATAGTCGATCCGCTGGCCGCGGAAGCCGAGGTAGCCCTTGCCGTCGCGGGCGCCGAGCAGCAGCTTGTCGTGCTTGGCGAAGCCCTCGCTGCGCAGCGGCCGCAGCAACTCGACGCCCTCCATGCCGAAGAGGAACAGGTCGCGCCGGATCACCGACAGCGGCAGGCGGCTGCGCAGGGCCTGCAGCTCCAGGGTCCAGTCGCCGCCCTGCAACGCCTTGACCAGATCCGCATGCCCTCCCGGCACATGCAGGCTGGCGCGCACCGCCGGCAACGCGGCCTTGCCCAGGCCGAGGGCGATGGTGATATCGGAGTACTCGGCCTTGGCCGCCTCGACGCGGTTGTCGCGCACCTGAACGAATTGCTTGGCCAGCTTGGCGGCGGTGGACGGCGAGGCCAGTGTCTGCAGTGCCTGCTCGTGGGTCAGCAGCACCTGGCGGCGGCCACCCGCCTCGGCCTCGATGCGGTAGGCGTCCAGCTTCACTTCGGCCAGATCGCCCGCTACCGGCGCATGGGCATGCACGCTGCTGCGCCACTCCTGACCGTTCTTGCTGACCAGCAGATGCAGACTGACCGGCACCACCCGGCCATCCGCCGCCTTGGCCCGGCCATGCAGCAGCACGTCGCCGATCAGAGTGTCGTCGGCATAGTCCTGAGTGTTGCGAAACAGGATGCTGCCGGCGGCGCGGTCCAGCTCGACGCGGCCCTGGTCATCATCCAGAGCGATGCGATTGCAAGAAGTCAGGCCGGCCAGCGGGCAGCCGCTGCCACTGGCGAAGGCATGTACGCCACGACCGCCGATCGCTTCGGCCTGGGCCAGGCCGCTCAGGCCAAGGGCCAGCAGCAGCGCACCGCGCGGTAGAAATTTCGACACTTCCATGGTCGTTCCTCAGTGGGTGGCGGGCTTATGGTAGGACAGGGCCTGGGCATCGGCATTGTGGCGGCCCAGGGTGTTGATGCCGAGGCCTCGGGCCAGGGCGCCGCACATGTCGATGGCGGAGAAGGCGACTATCAGGCCCATGGCACCGAGCCAACGCAGGCCACGCAGGGGCGGCAGGTCCTGGTGGTTGAGCGCGCGCAGGCTGAAACCCAGGCGGGCGAAGAGGATGCACAGCGGCGCCAGCGGGCCGCTGCGGGCCAGCCAATGCAGCTTCTGCGGAAGATAGGCACGCACCAGATAGGGCGTCAGACCGACCGAGTCCTGGCCGCGCATCCAGCGCAGCTTCAGTGCCTCGCCACGGCTGTCCGGCAGGCGATGCTCGGTGTGCGCCGCGGCGGCGTAGTGTAGGGCGACGCCGGCGGCCTGCAGGCGCAGGCCGAGCACCTGGCAGTGGGCGCGGTACACGCCCTCCAGCGCCTGGTAGGCATGCTCGGCGAACACCTCGCGGCGGAACACCACGTTATTGGCGTAGAAGTTGCGGGTGGCGCCGGCCTGCAGCGGGCTGGGGAAGTACATGAAGTCGAGGGTGGTCAGCGCCGTGCCGGCCAGGCTGCTGCTGTAGCTGGTGCGCCCGGCCACCACGGCCGGCGGCTGTTCGGCGCACAGCGGCAGCAGCAGCTGTTCGAGCCAGTCGGCGGCGGGGATGCAGTCGGCGTCGGCGAACACCACATGGTCGCAGCGCGCCGCATCGAGGGCGGCGAAGCCGAGGTTCTTGGCGCTGTAG
Source organism: Pseudomonas sp. CAU 1711 (assembly GCF_039888625.1). Lineage (NCBI taxonomy): Bacteria > Pseudomonadati > Pseudomonadota > Gammaproteobacteria > Pseudomonadales > Pseudomonadaceae > Pseudomonas > Pseudomonas sp. CAU 1711. The sequence continues at coordinate 24,212 of NZ_JBDQQT010000015.1, read as the reverse complement.
TAGCCGGTGCTGGCGTCGATCAGGACGAACTGCAGGGCCAGGCCGGAACTGCGTTGCAGCTCGGCACAGACCCGCTCCGGCAGGCCGTCGTGGGTCACCACCACCTGGGCCAGGCGACCCAGCGCCAGACTCTGGCCCTTGAGGCGTTCGAACAGGCGGGCGAGGCTACCGGCGACCTTGTCCAGGTCGGCGCCACCGCGCAGGTTGTTGGTTTCCAGCACCAGGGCCGTGCGTGCGGCCAGATCGTGCAGCTTCATCCTTGCCCCTCGGTTCATCCATGAGCGATGCCAGCAGACTAGCAGGCCGTCGCCTGCGCCAACTTGCGCCAGCTCACGCCGGCGTCAGACGGTGCCGCCTTTCATTCGGTCGAGCAGGCGATCCGGCAGCAGGCGATTGAGCACGCGGAACAGCTTGGCCGGCACCGTGACCGGGTAGCGGGTGCGCGGCGCGCGGCAATCCAGGGCACGCAGCACGGTCTCGGCCACCGCCTCGGCCGGCAGGGTGTATTTCACCGCGGCGCCCTCCTTGGCCAGGCGCTCTTCCATCAGCGCGTAGCGGGCAGCATGGGCACCGCGGCCGGTGTCCACATGCTTGCGCAGGGCTAGCAGGCTGTTGGCGCGGAACCGCGCGATGATCGGCCCCGGCTCGATTAGCACCGCCTCGATGCCGCTGCCGGCCAGCTCCAGGCGCAGGGTGTCGACCAGCCCTTCCATGGCGAACTTGGAGGCGTTGTAGGCGCCGCGCAGTGGCAGTGCGGCGTAACCGAGCACCGAGCTGTTGAACAGGATGCGGCCGTGGCCCTGGCGGCGCATGACCGGCAGTACCGCGGCGGTCAGCTCGATGGGGCCGAACAGGTTGCTCTCGAACTGCTCGCGCCAGGCCACGCGCGGCAGGTCCTCGATGGCGCCGGGCTGGCCGTAACCGGCGTTGTTGAACAGCGCGTCGAGGGTACCGCCACTGCGCTCCAGCACCCAGACCAGGGCCGCGGCGATGCTGACGGAGTCGTCCAGGTCGAGCCGAACCGCCTCGAAGCCCTCGGCCTGCAGGCGCTCGACATCCGTCGCCTTGCGTGCGCTGGCGAATACCCGCCAGCCGGCATCGCGGCAGGCCCGTGCCGTGGCCTGGCCGATGCCCGAGGAACAACCGGTGATGAGGATGGTGCGCATGGGCCAACTCCCTGGCAGATGGATGGATTCAGCCGATCTCGCGACGGAACGGCGGCAAGGCGTTGAGGATGGCCTTGCCATAGCGCTGGGTGACCACGCGGCGATCCAACAGGGTGATGGTGCCGCGGTCGGCCTCGGTGCGCAGCAGGCGGCCACAGGCCTGGATCAGGCGCAGGGAAGCGTCGGGCACGGCGATCTCCATGAAGGGGTTGCCACCGCGTGCCTCGATCCACTCGGCCAGGGCCGCCTCCACCGGGTCGTCCGGCACGGCGAAGGGAATCTTGGCGATCACCACATGCTCGCAGTAGGCGCCCGGCAGGTCGACGCCCTCGGCGAAGCTGGCCAGGCCGAACAGCACGCTCTCCTCGCCGTCGTCGACCCGCGCCTTGTGCTTGTTCAGGGTCTCCTGCTTGGACAGGTTGCCCTGGATCAGCACGCGCTTGCGCCAGTCGCGGTCGAGGCCGTCGAACACGTCCTGCATCTGCTTGCGCGAGGAGAACAGCACCAGGGTGCCGCGCGCGTCCTGTACCAGCGCCGGCAGGTCGCGAATGATCGCAGCGGTATGCGCGGCGGCGTCACGCGGATCGGCCTTGAGGTCCGGCACCCGCAGCAGGCCGGCCTCGGCGTGGTGGAAGGGGCTCGGCACCACGGCGGTGACCGCCGCCCTGGGCAGGCCGGAACGCATGCGAAAACGATCGAAGGTGCCCAGCGCGGTCAGGGTGGCGGAGGTCACCAGGGCGCCGTAGGCGACATTCCACAGATTGCGGCGTAGGGTCTCGGCGGCCAGGATCGGGCTGGCGTTGACCTCGATGTCGAAGGCCGCGCCGCTTTCGGCCAGGGTCAGCCAGCGCGCCATGGGCGGGCTGTCTTCCGGGTCCTCGACGGTGAAGGCGGTCCACAGCTCCCAGTTGCCCTGGGCGCGGGCCAGCAGGCTGCCGAACAACGGATACCACTCCTCGGCCTGGTGGCTGGCCAGGCCCAGGCTGCTGCCTTCGTCGTCCATGGCCTGCTTGAGCAGCTCGGTGAGGCGGGTGAACACATCGGTGAGCCTGGCGAAGCCCTTCTTCAGCTCGATGCCCAGCTCGCGCAGATGCTCCGGCACCAGGCCGCCCTCGAAACGGTGGCGCGGGCGTTCGCGGCCCTGCATGTCCTCGCCGGCGCGGAAGTCGGCCAGCTGCTCGCAGGCGCTGAACATAAACTGCTGCTGCGTCCTGAGTTCACGGGCCTGCTCGGGTACCTGCTCGATCAGGCGGCCGAGGTCGCCGGGCAGCGGGTGCTGGGCCAGCAGCTTGGTCAGGTTCTTCTCCACCTGGCCGAGCCAGTCGGCGGTGCTGCGCAGGCGGGTGAAGTGGGCGAAATGGCCGATGGCCTTGTCCGGCAGGTGATGGCCCTCGTCGAACACATAGATGGTCTCGCGCGGGTCCGGCAGCACGGCGCCGCCGCCCAGGGCCAGGTCGGCCAGGACCATGTCGTGGTTGGTGACGATGACGTCGACCTTGGTCATGCCCTCGCGCGCCTTGTAGAAGGCGCACTGCTGGAAGTTCGGGCAGTGGCGATTGGTGCACTGGCTGTGGTCGGTGGTCAGGGTGCTCCACACCTGGTCCTCCAGTTCTTCCGGCCAGCTGTCGCGGTCGCCGTCCCAGCGGTTGCCGGCGAGTTTCTCGATCATCTTGCTGTAGAGCTTCTGGCTCTGCTCGTCGACATCGATGCGGAAGCCCTCTTCCTCGAACAGCTGGGCCGTGGCGCTCTGCGCCTGGCCCTCCTGCAGCAACAGGTCCAGCTTGGACAGGCACAGGTAGCGGCCGCGGCCCTTGGCCAGGGCGAAGCTGAACTGCAGGCCGGCATTGCGCATCAGGTCCGGCAGGTCCTTGTGCACGATCTGCTCCTGCAGGGCGACGGTCGCGGTGGCGATCACCAGGCGCTTGCCGGCGGCCTTGGCCGCCGGGATGGCGGCCAGGCTGTAAGCCACCGTCTTGCCGGTGCCGGTGCCCGCCTCCACCGCCACCACGGCCGGCTCGCCGTCGCGCTGGCCCTCCTCGTTGGCCTTGATCGCGCCGAGCACCTTGGCCACTTCGGCGATCATCAGGCGCTGGCCATAGCGGGCCTTGAGCCCCTTGGCTTCGAGGAAACGGCTGTAGGCGCCCTGGATCTGGGACTTGAGTTCGGAACTGAGCATCGGGGCGAGAAACGCTGGATAAATTTTCAGTAGTTTACCGATAGGTTATGCTCGCGCGCCATCGTTAACCGGAGCCTGCCGATGACCGTCTTTTCCGCCCTCTATGCCGTGCACCTGCTGGCCGCCCTGATCTGGGTCGGCGGCATGTTCTTCGCCTGGATGATCCTGCGCCCGGCCGCCGTGGCCAAACTGCAGGCGCCTGAGCGCCTGAGCCTGTGGCTGGAAGTGTTTCAGCGCTTCTTCCTCTGGGTATGGATCGCCGTATTGGCGCTGCCCATCACGGGCGTGGGCATGCTGCACCTGCGCTTCGCCGGCTTCGAGACCGCGCCGCGCTATGTTCAGGTGATGATGGGGCTGTATCTGGTGATGCTCGCCCTGTTCCTGCGCGTGCGCCTGCTGCAGTTGCCGCACCTGCGCGGCGCCGTGACCACTCAGAACTGGCCCGAAGGTGGAAGCGTGCTGGGGAAGATTCGGCGCCTGGTTGGGATCAATCTGCTGATCGGCCTGCTGCTGACAGCCATCGCCGCCGCCCGTCCGACCTTCTGAGGGAAACTCCCGCGCCACCGGTCCGTTGGCGCGGGAGTCATACCGCTATGGCTGCACTTCGACCGCCGCCTCGACCCGACGGTTGATGGCACGCCCCTCGTCGGTACCGTTGTCGGCCACCGGACGGGATTCGCCGTAGCCCACCGACGAGACCCGGTCGCCCGACACGCCATACTGGTTGACCAGGAGATCACGCACGGCATTGGCGCGCCGCTCGGACAAGCCCTGATTGTAGGCATCGGTACCGATGGAGTCGGTATGGCCTTCGACCACGGTGGAGGTCTGCGGATACTGCTTCATGAACTCGGCGAGACTCTGGATATCGCCGTAGCTCCCCTCCTTGACCACCGACTTGTCGAAATCGAACTTGACGTCCAGCTCGACACGAATCGGTTCGCTCACTTCGACAATGGGCTCGACGGCCGGCGCGCTATCCGGATAGACCGGCAACGGGCAGCCATTGTGGTGTACGGGGGTGTTGGGCGGAGTGTCGGGGCAACGATCACGGCGGTCATGCACGCCGTCGCCGTCCTGATCACCGTCCTGCGCATAACAGATCAGAGTGCCCATAACTGCGCCGGCCACGGCACCTCCGGCTGCCCAGGTAGAACTTTCGATGGCGCCAAGACCGCCTCCGGCCAGGCCGCCAATTGCCGTACAGATGGGCCAGTTCCCTTGGTTGAGCGGCGCATCTCCCGTACTGGAAGTCGTGACGCAACCAGAGAGAACACTACTGGCCAAGAGAAGGGGTACAACGGACCTTGAGAGTCTTCTCATGGCGGGATCTCCTGTGTCACCGGTTGAATACCGGTCACACAGGAGTAAAGACCGCTCCCCCCAAGTGTACAAGCCGCCAGCCTAGCGACCGTGGCGAATGCCGCAGCCGCCAAACCGGGGGAACGCTTAGGGACGCGCCTCGACCTCGGCCTCGACACGACGGTTGATGGCCCGGCCTTCGGCGGTGGAGTTGTCGGCCACCGGACGGCTTTCGCCATAGCCAACCGAGCTGACGCGATCGCCACCCACACCATACTGGTTGACCAACACATCGCGCACGGCATTGGCACGACGCTCGGACAGGCCCTGGTTGTAGGCGTCGGTACCGACGGAGTCGGTATGGCCTTCGACCACCGTGGTGGTCTGCGGGTACTGGCTCATGAAATCGGCCAGAGCCCTGATGTCGCCTTGGCTTTCCGGCTTGACCACGGACTTGTCGAAGTCGAACTTGACGTCCAGCTCGACGCGCACGGGCTCGGCAGGTTCCGGAGTCGGGGCCGGCTCGACCACCTCCTCGACCACGACGACCTCTTCCGAGGCACCGTGTACCCAGCAGTAGGCCGCAGCCATGCCGGCACCCACCAGGGCACCGCCACCCGCCCATTCGGCGCTCTCGATCGCACCCAGCGCAGCACCGGTGACACCCCCGACGGCGGCGCAGGTCGGCCAGTCGGTTTTCTGGATACCAGCACAACCGGTCAGCAGGCCGCTTGCCAGGATCAGGGGTACAGCTTTCCTTGTGATACTCATCTTCTTAGGTCTCCTGTAGGGAATCGGCATGGAACCGACAGCAAAGAAGTAAAGATGGCTTCCTTACTATCCGCCAGTTATAGGCGCTTTCCGCACCGAGTGCCATAGGCCTATGCCGCAGAGCGCGATAGTCTTGGCATTCGCACTGGGAACCTCCTTATATGAGCCAAAGCACTTCTTCTCGCACACCCCAGCAAGCCCTGGCCGCATTGCTCGACCACTATGCTCCGCAGCGCCTGCTGTTGGTCGGCGCCAGCCAACTGCCCGCACTCGACGCCTTCCAGCAGGCCCACCCGCAGTCCCTGTTGGCCCAGGCACCGGCCGGGCCACTGCCGGCTGAGCTGGCGGGGCAGCGCTACGACCTGGCCGTGCTGGTCGACTGCCTGGAGCACCTGCCCAAGCGCAGCGCCCTGGAACTGCTCGGTGGTATCCGCAATCTCAATGCCAGCCGCCTGGCGGTGCTGGTCGACCTGGATGCCTGCGATTGGCAGGAAATCGACTTCTTCGCCCTGGCCCTGCAGGCCAGTGAGCGTTTCCAGCGCGAGGGACAGACGCTGACCCTGTTCACCTACGACCTGCGCGACTACAAGCAGGTGCCGGACTGGCTCAACGCCAAGTTCTGGGCCAACCCGCAGAACTTCGGCAAATACTGGTGGTGAGCGTGAACCAAGCCTGCCCCTGCGGCAGCGGCAACGCTCTCGATGCCTGCTGCGGCCACTACCACCAGGGCACCCCGGCCCCCAGCGCCGAGGCGCTGATGCGCTCGCGCTACAGCGCCTATGTGCTGGGCCTGGTCGATTACCTGGTTGCCACCACCCTGCCCGCCCAACAGCCCACGCTCGACCGCGAGGCCATCCGCGCCTGGAGCCTGGGCAGTACCTGGCTGGGCCTGGAGGTGGAAGGCGGCGAGCTGATCGGCGCGCAGCCCGAGCATGCCTTCGTCACCTTCGTCGCGCGCTGGCACGACGACAGTGGCGAGCACAGCCACCGCGAGCGCTCGGCCTTCGTCCAGCGCGAGGGGCGCTGGTACTTCCTCGACCCCACCGCGCCACTCAAGGCCGGGCGCAACGATCCCTGCCCCTGCGGCAGCGGACAGAAATTCAAGAAGTGCTGCAGCGGCTACCTGAGCTAGGAAAACTCTGCTTCATTTGTTGGGCAGAGCCCGGCGGGGGCCAGGCTCGTCAACAAGGAGAAGTCAATGCACAAGAACAACGGAGCGGTGGCCGTCCTGGCCGCCCTGCTGCTCGCCGGAGCCGCCCAGGCGGACGAGGTCAAGGTCAGCCTGGGTAGCAGCGAACGCGTCGCTCGCCTATTCGCCTTCCCCAACAACTGCAGCGTGATCTGCTACCGCGACTGGACCCTGGAGCAGACCGCCGAGCACTATCTCGGCCAGAGCCTGCAGCGCGACGGCTACGCCACCGCCACGGTCAAGGTCAGCCGCGACGGCGACATGCTCAGCGCCAGCTTCAGCGGCGTCCCCGCCGACTACGGCACTCCGCTGACCAACCTGCTCAACACCGGCGACCTGGCCTTCGACGGCGCCAGCAAGCTCAACGGCGACGGCAAGTGGCAGTACGACTGGTACTTCTTCCTGCCCCTGGGCATGGCCCTGGACAATCGCAAGAGCGTGGAACTGCTGCACTTCCCGCCGGATTACTCGCTGACCCAAGCCCAGGACTACCTGGAGTCCAAGACCACCGACCGCTGGGCCGAGCTGCTCAGCGAGAACGGCGTGGCGGCGGCGCAGACCCCGGCCTACCAGACCATCATCGACATCGCCCCGATCGCCGCTCCGGCCAATGCCGGCAGCACCCTGGAGGGGGTGTACGACTACTTCACCGACTACCAGAAGACCATGGTCGCCCAGCTCACCGCGGGCAGCGACACATCCCTGCCGATGGTCGCCTTCGGCAGCCCGGTGCGTACCTGGGTCAACACCACCTACGGCGCCAACATCGGCGTGCTGGGCCTGGACGAGATCACCCCGGCGCCGGGCCAGAGCGTGCCGGTGCTGGGCGCCAACCACCCGAGCTACATCTGGTACGCGGCCGACCCGGAGAACTATGGTGGCGACCAGAAGAAGGCCGACGCCGCCGGCCTCAAGGTGATGGGGCAGGACATCAGCGCCGCCTGCTGGCAGGCCGGCATGGGCCAGAACCCGTCCGCCGACCCGCAGCAGACGCTGAACGCCTGCACCGAGAAATGGCAGGTGACCGACAAGGTGCAGACCTGCGAGCTGTTCTACACCTCGATCCGCAACCTGACGCCCGAGCAGGCCCAGGCCAAGTGCAGCAGCGGCGAGAGATGATGCCGAACGCGGCGAGGCCCGCATCCGCGGGCCTCGTTCTTCATTCCTGCAACTTGATATGCGAGGTGTCCGGCGGCGGCGCGGCCGCCGGCGCCTTGGCCTGGCCCATGTCGCTGCCCACCGGGGCCAGGCTGAACTGCGACAGATCGACGGCGGGCGCCTCGGCCTCGGGCTTGGCGTCCTGCAGGTCGGCACCGATCGGTGCTATGCCGAAGTCCGGCGCCTCCACCTCGCTGAACGCCGCCATGTATTCGTCGCGCGGAATCACCCGGGCGGAAGTCCCACTCTTCGCCGGCGCCGTCGCAGCAGCAGCTGCCGACTGCGCTGCGGGAGCGGCGGGCGGCGGCGCCATCGCCACCTCCTCTGCCTGCAGGGCCTGAACTATGGCCACGGCGCCGGCACGCTCCATGGTGGCGCGGTACTTCTCGGCACCGGCGGCATCCAGCCCGCTCTTGATCACGATGCGCCGCCCGGAAAACAGCAGCGCGATGCGCTGGGCATCGGCCTGGAACAGCCGCGCCAGGTTCGCCTGCACCTGCTCCAGCGGCGCCCCCGGCACCACCTGCCCGGCGAAAGCGATCTCGTAGAGGCTCATGGTCACACTCCTGTCCAATTCGGCCCCCAGTATGGCGCAGTTTTTTTCTCGCCACAGCTGCTGGTCGCCTAGCAGCCGCTTGTTACACTGGGTCATCGACTGGAGCCACACGATGCTTTTGCGACCGCGCACCTACCTGATCTGCCTGCTGCTGGGCACCCTGAGCGGCTGCGCCAGCTGGTTCGGCGGCGACTTCCAGGCACCGCAGGTGCACCTGCTCAGGGTCGACGTGGTCAAGGCCAAGTTGCTGGAGCAGCGCTTCAACCTGCGCTTTCGCATCGACAACCCCAACACCGCCGAGCTGAAGATTCGCGGCCTGGTCTACGACATCCGGCTCAACGGCACCCCCCTGGTCGAAGGCGAATCGAGCCAGTGGCTCAGCGTGCCCGCGCACGGCCGCAGCGAGTTCGAGGTGCCGGTGCGTACCAATCTCTGGCGCCACCTCAAGGGCATCGTCAAGGCCCTGGAAGACCCCGACCGGCCGATCCGCTACAACTTGCGCGGCGAGGTGAAGACCGGCCTGCTGTTCGGCCGCAGCGTGCATCTGCAGCGCGAAGGCGAGATAATTCCCGGCGAACATATCCCGGAGTGAGCCTCATGACTCAGCAACCCCACGTCCATGGCCCCGACTGCAACCACGACCACGATCATCACCACGATGACGGTCACGTGCACGGCCCGCACTGCAACCATCACCACCAGGAACCGGTGCGCAACCCGCTGAAGGAAGTCGGTCGCAACGACCCCTGCCCCTGCGGCAGCCAGAAGAAATTCAAGAAGTGCCACGGCGCCTGAGCCGACCCCGCCTGTAGGAGCCGGCGCTGCTGGCGAAAGCCCCCAGGGCATGCCATTCGCGAGTAGAACTCGCTCCTACCGCCCTCTACAATCCGCCCCCATCATCAGCCTCCGCGCCAGGAGCCAGTCATGGGTTCGCGCTTCCTTCGCCTCACCGCCCTCGCCACCCTGGGCAGCAGCCTGCTGCTCGGCGGCTGCCAGTCCTTCCTCGACGGCCGCTATGCCAGCAGCGTGCATCCGGACCAGGGCATCGTCCGCGTCCAGGGCCTGGCGCAGAGCGTGGTGGTGCGGCGCAACGCACTGGGCATGCCGCTGATCGAGACCACCACCTTCCACGACGCCCTGTTCGCCCTGGGCTACGTGCACGCCGCCGACCGCCTCAGCCAGATGGTCGGCATGCGCCTGCTGGCCGAAGGCCGCCTGGCCGAGATGAACGGCCCCGGCCTGCTGGAAGTCGACCGCTTCATGCGCACGGTCAACCTGCGTGCGCAGGCCGAGTTGCTGTACAAGAACGCCTCGCCGCGCATCAAGCAGTTTTTCGAGGTCTACGCCCGCGGCGTCAACGCCTACCTGTTCCGCTACCAGGACAAGCTGCCGATGGACCTGGCCGAGAGCGGCTACCGCCCGGCCTACTGGAAACCGGAAGACTCGGTGCTGCTGTTCTGCCTGCTCAACTTCGGCCTGTCGGTCAACCTGCAGGAGGAAATCGCCGCGCTGACCCTGGCCGACAGGGTCGGCGCCGACAAGCTGGCCTGGCTGCTGCCCAGCTACCCGGACGAGCCGCTGCCCTTCGAGGAAGCCGAGAAGCTGCGCGGCCTGACGCTGGCCGGCAAGATTCCGGGCCTGGCGGCGGTTAACCAAGCCGCCGGCCAGGTAGCGGCGCTGAACATGCTCGGCGTGGCCGCTTCCAACAACTGGGCCATCGCCCCGCAGAACAGCCGCAGCGGCAAGAGCCTGCTGGCCAACGACACCCACCTGCCGCTGTCGATGCCCTCGGCGTGGAACTTCGTGCAGATCCGCTCGCCGAAATTCCAGGCCGCCGGCGTGACCATCGCCGGCGTGCCGGCCGTGGTCGCCGGCTTCAACGGCAAGCTGGCCTGGGGCATGACCATGGTCATGGGCGACAACCAGGACCTGTTCCTCGAGCAGCTCAAGCGCGAGGGCGGCCGCCTCTACTACCTGGCCGATGGCAAGTGGCAGCCGGCCCGCGAGCGCCAGGAAACTTTCTTCATCAAGGGCCAGCGGCCGATCCGCGAGACCCTCTGGGAGACCCGCCACGGTCCGCTGCTCAACTCCGCCCTGGGCGAGCGCAAGACGCCGCTGCAGCCGCTGCCGTTCGCCAGCGGCTACGGCCTGGCCCTGCGCAGCATCCAGGGCGAGGTCGACCGCTCGCTGGACGCCTTCTTCGACCTGTCCCGCGCCCAGTCGGTGGAACAGGCCTTCGAGGCCACCCGCGAGGTGCGCGCCACGGCGCTGAACATCGTCTTCGCCGATGCCCAGCATATCGGCTGGCAGGTCACCGGCCGCTACCCCAACCGCACGCAGGGCACCGGCCTGGTGCCCTCGCCGGGCTGGGACAACGCCTACGCCTGGGACGGCTACGCCGACCCCATGCTGCACCCCTACGATCAGGACCCCATGCAGGGTTGGCTGGGCACCGCCAACCAGCGCACGGTGCCACGCGGTTACGGCATGCAGCTGTCCAACTCCTGGTTCTACCCGGAGCGCGCCGAGCGCATCGCGCAACTGGCCGGCAGCGGCCGTCACGATCAGAAGAGCATGATCGCCATGCAGTACGATCAGACCACGCCCTTCGCCGGCAAGCTGCAGGCGATGCTGGACGCCCCGGGCATGGCCGAGTCCTTGAGCCGCGCCATCGCCGCCCTGCCAGCCGCCGAGCGCAGCAAGGCCGAGGAGGCCCGCAAGCGTCTGCTGGCCTTCGACGGGCGCATGGCCGCCACCTCGGCGGATGCCGCCCTGTACAGCGCCTTCCTGCAGGAGAGCGCGCGGCAGACCTTCCTCGACGAACTGGGCCCGGACACCAGCCCCGCCTGGCAGGCCCTGGTGGAGATCGCCAACGACAGCTACTCGGCCCAGGCCGACCACCTGCTGGGCCGCGATGACAGCCCGTTCTGGGACGACCTGAAGACCGCACAGAAGGAGGACAAACCGGCGATCCTGGCACGCAGCCTGGCCGGCGCCGTGACCTATCTGGAAGGCACTCTGGGCGTCGATCGCGGCGCCTGGCAGTGGGGCAAGCTGCACCAGTACCGCTGGACCAGCAACGCGACCAAGATGGCGCCCTATCTCGATGCCGGCCAGCGCCGCGCCGTCGAGTCGATCAAGGGCTATCTGGATCGCGGCCCCTACCCGGCCGGCGGCGACCACGGCACGCTCAACGTGGCCGCCTACCAATGGGGCAATGACTTCGACGTGTGGCTGATCCCGGCCATGCGCATCGTCGTCGACTTCGGTCTGGAAGAGCCGATGATCGGCGTCAACAGCTCCGGCCAGTCCGGCAACCCGGCCAGCCCGCACTACGCCGACGGCATCGAGGCCTGGCTCAAGGGCGGCTACATGAGCTTCCCCTTCCAGAGCCGCAACGTCGACAGGGTCTACGGCAACCAGCGGCTGATGCTGATGCCGGGCCGCTGAAAGCCGCATCCCTCTGCGCATTGCACTGAGCGAGCTCTGCTCGCGAAGCTTTTGCTGGGTCTGTCTCGCGGCAGGGCTCGCGCCTACAACACGCATGCTCCCTCCGCCGGCTACTCGCTCCCAGACGCGAATAGCCGGCCGCCCCTAATCGCCGAGTGATATATCAGCCCTACCTCCAATCCTTAAACAGTTTAAAAACAGCCCTTTACAGCCGATTTGTCGCACTACACTTCAAATCGAGCGGCTAACCCCGCTCCCGGCGGGGCCTTTATTAGAACCAAGAACAGCTGCCAGGCACCTGGCCCCGCCGGCACCTTTCGCGAGGGCCCCATGGGAATTGCCGCCAGCGAGTTGTGCCAGCACGTCATCCGCCCCACGCTGATCTACCTGGGGCGCCACTCTCCCACCGCCGAAGCCCTGCTGCTGGGCGCCGCCGCCAGCCAGTCGGCACTCGGCAGCGCCCTCGGCGACCCGCACGGCCACGGCCTGTACCGCATCAGCGAGCGGCGTCACCGCCAGCTCTGGGACCAGCACCTGGCGCGCGACCCGGATCTCGCCAGCCTGGTGCGCGGCCTGGCCAGCCAGCACGCCTTCCTCGCCGCGCCCGAACTGGAACTGCGGGTGAACCTGCGCTACGCCACGGCCATCGCCTGGCTGCTGGTAGAGAGCGAACAGCCGCTGCTGCCGGCCGCCGACGACCTGCACGGGCTGGCCCGCATCTGGCGCCATGTATTCCAGCCCCAGGGCCGGCTGCGCGACTTCCTCCAGGCCTGGCAGCACTGCGTGGCCGAACAGTACCGGGCAGCCTGAGCGGAACATCAAATCGACCACCCGGATATTTGTATGTAACTGATTCGATTACGAATCTTCACGAAAAATGCGTCCCCGAGGCGTTGGCAACCACGGTGAAAGGGGATAGTTTGCCGGCCCTCGATTTCGCTGTTCGTGAGCTGCCTAATGAAAAACCTCCGGTTGCAGACCTCCCTCGCCCTGGCCATAGGCGCGATCTCCACCCACAGCCTGGGCAACGGCATTGCCATCAACGAGCAGAGCGTCAGCGGCATGGGCACCTCCTTCGCCGGCCGCGCCTCGACCGTCAACGACGCCTCCGTGCTGTTCGGCAACCCGGCCGGGCTGAGCAAGCTCGAGCGTGCGCAAGTGACCGGCGGCCTGGCGGTGGTGGATGCCAATATCGATATCGACGACGCCAGCCACGAAACGGCAGAGGGCGACATGGTGCCCTTCGCCGCCGTGCCCTTCGCCTACTACGCCAGCCCCCTCGACGAGCGCTTCAGCTGGGGCCTGGGCCTGTATGTGCCCTACGCGCTGATGAGCGACTACGAGAACGGCTTCGGCGGCCGCTTCAAGGGCCTGACCAGCAAGGTCGAGGTGGTCACCCTGCAGCCGACCCTCAGCTACCGCATCAACGAGCGCGTATCCGTCGGTTTCGGCCCGACCCTCAACAAGATCAAGGGCACCCTGATCAACAAGCTGGACAACAGCGCCGTCTTCGGCAGCGGCGAGACCAAGGTCGGCATCAAGGGCGACGACCTCGGCTACGGCTTCAACGCCGGGATCATGGTCGACATCGGCGACAGCCTGACCTGGGGCCTGACCTACCACTCCAAGGTCGACTACACCCTGGAAGGCCGCACCCGGATCAGCGGTGGCAACGGCCCGTTCCTCAGCGCCTTCAATGGCGAGTACGACGCCAGCCTGGACTTCACCACCCCGGAGAGCGTCGACACCTCCGTCAGCTATGCCTTCGACGAGCAGTGGACCTTGCACGCCGGCGCCACCTTCACCCGCTGGAGCCGCCTGCAGGAAATCGTGGTGGAGAACCGTGGCACCCCAAGCCTGCTCGGCATGCAGCCCATCGCCGAGGTCAGCGAGGAGCTGAAGTGGCACGACACCTGGTCCTACGCCATCGGCGCGTCCTACCGGCTGAATCCGCAGTGGGTCCTGCGCACCGGCCTGGCGCTCGACCCGTCGCCGGCGGAAAACGCGCACCGCAGCGTGCGCATTCCCGTGGGCAACCGCAAGGTGTTCTCGCTGGGCGCCGGCTGGTCGCCGAACGCCGACCTGACCATCGATGTGGCCTACACCTACCTGCGGGAAAACCCGGCCAAGGTCAACCAGCCGGGCAAGGAACTGGCCGGCCGCGACATCGCCCCGGGTTTCAGCGGCGAGTACAACAACAGCGCCCATGGCCTGGGCGTGCAGGCCACTTACCGCTTCTGAAGGCCCACACGAAAAGCCGGGCACTCTGCCCTAATGCTGTTCACTTAGCGACATCATGGCCACGGCTGGACTTTGCTTGAGTCGGCACCGCGACTGTTGTTCTCCCTCTCCCCCAGGGAGAGGGCCGGGGTGAGGGTCTCGCCGAAACGCCCTCACCCCCTCTCCCGGCGGGAGAGGGGGCACTTGGGACATTTTTCACTACCGAGCTACGGCATTGCGCAGTGTGCCCTCAGGCAGACACAAGCCAGAAAACGCCGCGACGCTTTAAAGAAGTCGCGGCGTTTTCTTAAGTGAACAGCATTAGACGCTCTGCCCGGTTTCTTCATGCCCGGGCGATGCTCTGCTCCAGCCGTAGCCCGGGTTGCATCCGGCTCCGACCCTCTCTACTCCTGGGCGATGGCCTTCTCCAGCGCCTCGATCAGATCCTCGTCGTCCGGCTTGGTCAGGCTGGAGAAGCTGGCGATCACCTTGCCGTCGCGACCGACCACGTACTTGTAGAAGTTCCAGCGCGGCTTGCTGCTCTGCGCGGCCAGCTCGCGGAACAGCGGCACCGCGTCGTCGCCGCTGACCTTCTGCGGCTCGCTCATGGCGAAGGTCACGCCGTAGTCGATGAAGCAGACCTTGGCGGTCTCCTCGCTGTTGTCGGCCTCCTGGCGGAAGTCGTCGGAGGGCACGCCGAGCACTTCCAGGCCCTGTCCCTTGTAGCGCTGGTAGAGCGCCTCCAGGCCCTTGAACTGCGGGGTGAAACCGCAGTGGCTGGCGGTGTTGACCACCAGCAGCGGCTTGCCGGCGAAGCGCTGGCACAGGTCGATGCGCTCCTTGGAGCGCAGCTGCTGCAGCTCGCCCTGGCCCTGCAGCAGCGGCGGACAGTCGGCCGCCCAGAGCGGGGCGGACAGCAGGGCAAGCAGGGTCAGCGAGGCGATGCGCGGGAACATGGGGCAGGCTCCGATTCGGTCATGCCCACCACGCTACGCGCCCCTGCCCGCCACGGCAACGCTCAGCACAGGCTCATGCCCAGCTGCAGCAGGGCCAGGCCGCCCTGGCTCCAGCCCCACCAGGCCAGCACCAGCGCTCCCGCCAGCGCCAGCCCGGCGAGCGGCAGGCCGAGCTGCCGGCTCATGCCGGCTGCACCTCGCGCAGGCGCGCCACCGGCTGCTCGCGCACCGGCCAGTTGAGCGCCGCCGCCAGCAGGCCGAAGAGGATCGCCAGCTGCCAGACCAGGTCGTAGCTGCCGGTATGGTCGTACAGATAGCCGCCCAGCCAGCCGCCGAGGAAGGAGCCCAGCTGGTGGAACAGGAAGACGATGCCGCCGAGCATGGACAGGTTGCGCACGCCGAACAGGGTGGCCACCGTGCCGTTGGTCAGCGGCACCGTGGACAACCACAGCAGGCCCATGGCCGCGCCGAAGGCATAGGCGCTCCACTGGCTCAGCGGCAGGTAGACGAAGGCCGCTATCACCAGGGTGCGCGCCAGGTACAGGCCGCTGAGCAGGCGCGGCTTGGACAGGCGGCTGCCAAGCCAGCCGGCAACATAGGTGCCGATGATGTTGAACAGCCCGACCAGCGCCAGCACCGTGGTGCCCACCGTGGCCGGCAGATGCTGGTCGACCAGGTACGACGGCAGGTGCACGCCGATGAACACCACCTGGAAGCCGCAGACGAAGAAGCCCAGCGCCAGCAGCCAGAAGCCCGAGTGCCCACAGGCCTCGCGCAGCGCCTCGAGCAGGCTCTGTTCGCTGCCGGCCGGCGCCGCCTGCGGATTGTCGCGCACCATCAGCGCCAGCGGCACGATCAGCGCCACCAGCAGGCCGAGGGCGAGCAAGGCGGCGGACCAGCCGAGCCAGGCGATCAGGCCCAGCGAGCCGGGCAGCATGGCGAACTGGCCGAAGGATCCGGCCGCCGCGGCGACGCCCATGCCCAGGCTGCGCTGCTCGGCCGGCAGGGCGCGACCGACCACGCCGAGCAGCACCGAGAAGGAGGTGCCGGACAGGCCGATGCCGATCAGCAGGCCGGCGCTCAGCGACAGCGACAGCGCCGAGTCGGACAGCGCCATCAGCGCCAGGCCGGCGGCGTACAGCAGACCGCCGGCGACTATCACCCGACGCGCGCCGTAACGGTCGGCGATGGCCCCGGTGATCGGCTGGGCCAGGCCCCAGATCAGGTTCTGCAGGGCGATGGCGAAGGCGAACACCTCGCGCCCCCAGCCGAACTCGCCGCTCATCGGCGCGAGAAACAGGCCGAAGCCGTGGCGGATGCCCAGGGACAGGGCGAGGATCAGCGAGGCACCGAGCAGCACCCAGCCGCTGGTCCGCCAGAGCGAATTCATAATGCGTCCTACCCACGGGCACGCCCGCGGCGATATCGGCGGTGGCGGCCCAACGCCGACACCAGCGCAGCACTATGCGCCCGACGACCATAGGTGCGGCAGTCACAGTTGGCCGTTCAGTCGGCGGAACAGAAGGGGAAGACGGCTGCAGTTCCCTCTCCCCCGCCCCTCTCCCACAAGTGGGAGAGGGGTGAGAAGACAGTAGCCCGGATGCAATCCGGGCTACAAAACCATCAGGTAGAACGTAGGGTGGGCAACGCCGCAGGCTTGCCCACCTTAGTGCCATCCACCCTGCGCCTCAGCGCAACGCCAGCTCGCTGCGCACGCGCGGTGCCAGCAGCTCGCCGAGCACGGCCAGGGCACCGATGGCACCGGCGATCCAGTACCAGCGGGCGATCGGGTCGAAGCCCAGCCAACCGAGGGCATGCAGGAACACGATGCCGATCAGCACCGGGCTGACGTAGCGCACCATGAACAGCCACAGCGCATAGCCCAGCGGCGGCAGGTTCAGCTCGTCGCGCATCACCTCGCTGCGCAGGCAGTAGCCGGCGAGGATCACCATGCCGATGCCGCCCAGCGGCATCATCCAGCGCGAGGTCAGGTAGTCCAGCCAGTCGAACAGGTTCTTGCCGCCCGGCGTCCAGCCGGCCATGACGTTGAACGAGAGCATGGCCAGCAGGCTGATCAGCAGCAGCACCACGCCGGCGCCGGTAGCGGCCCTGACGCGGCTGATGCCGTGCTTCTCGTTGAGGTAGGCGACGGTGGCCTCGACCAGGGAAATCGCCGAGGTCAGCGCGGCGACCGAGACCATGGCGAAGAACAGTACGCCGAAGAAGGTGCCGAACGGCATCTGCTGGAAGGCCAGCGGCAGGCTCATGAAGATCAGCCCCGGTCCGGCGCTGGGGCTCAGGCCATTGGCGAAGATGATCGGGAAGATGGCCAGGCCGGCGAGCAGCGCCACGCAGGTGTCGGCGATGGCGACGACCAGGGTGGTGCGCACCACCGACTGGCCGTCCGGCAGATAGGAGCCATAGATGAGGATGGCGCCGGAGGCCAGGCTGAGGGTGAAGAAGGCATGGCCGAGGGCCGCCAGCAGCGCCTCACCGGTGATCTTCGAGGCATCGAAGGTGAACAGGAAGTCCACCCCGGCAGTGAAGCTGCCGCTGCTGTAGGCGTAGCCGACCAGGATCAGCAGCAGCACGGCCAGGCCCGGCATCATCCAGCTCACCGAGCGCTCGATACCCTTCTGCACGCCCTTGGCCACGATGAACAGGGTCAGCAGCGCCACCAGCAGGCTCCAGCCGCCGAGCTGCCAGGGGTTGGCGTTGTGCGCCTCGAACACCCCGCCCAGCGCCTCGACGCTGGTGGCGGCCAGCGAGCCGTCGAGCATCTTCCACGTATAGGCGAAGGCCCAGCTGGCCGCGACCACATAGAAACACAGGATCATGAAGCCGCAGAGCATGGCCATCAGCCCTACGCCGCGCCACAGCGGGTGGGCCCCGCCCTCGCGCGCCACCCGCGCCACCGCGTCCAGCGGGCTGCCGCGGCCACGGCGGCCGAGGGCGATCTCGGTCATCATCACCGGAATGCCGATGGCCAGGATGCACGCCAGGTACATCAGGACGAAGGCACCGCCGCCGTACTCGCCGGTGATGTAGGGAAACTTCCAGATATTGCCCAGGCCCACGGCGGAGCCGGTGGCGGCGAGGATGAAGCCCCAGCGCGACAGCCAGAGATTCTTCGGTGTTTCACGGGTCATGCGTCACCTGCTTGTTGTTGTGTGTGACGGAAGGAATGCGCCGCCGCACACCGGCGGCGCGGTGCTTGGGTCAGGCGCGGCCGAGGATCTCGCGGGCCATGCGGTCGGCGACCGCCGTGGTGGTGGCGCCTTCGGCCGCGGCGCGCTGGAAGATCTCGTCCAGGGTCGCCTCGATGCCCTCGATATGCGCCTTGAGCTGCTCGGCGCTGCCGCCGGTGCGCTCGTAGCACACGTCGATGATGCCGCCGGCGTTGATCGCGTAATCCGGCGCGTACAGGCAGTCGCGGCGGCGCAGCTGCTCGGCCAGTTCCGGGCTGGCCAGCTGGTTGTTGGCGGCGCCGGCGATGATCGGCGCGCGCAGCGCTTCCAGGGTCTGCGGATTGACGATGGCACCCAGGGCGCAGGGAGCGAACACGTCGACGTCGAGGCCGAAGATCTCGTGCTGGCTCACCGCCTTGGCGCCCAGCTGCTCGACCGCACGGCGCTGGTTGGCCTCGAAGATGTCGGTCACCCACAGCTCGGCGCCGGCGTCCTTGAGGTGCCTGGCCAGACCGAAGCCGACCTGGCCGACGCCCTGGATCGCCACCTTCAGGCCTTTGAGGTCGTCACGACCGAGGCGATGACGCACGGCGGCGCGAATGCCGACGAACACGCCGTAGGCGGTGGACGGCGACGGGTCGCCGTCGCGGGTGCCGCCGCCGAAAGCCTCGCGCTGGCCGGCGCCGGCCACGTGGCGGGTGCGCTGGGCCATGATCTGCATCTCGGCCACGCCGGTGCCGGAGTCGGCCGCGGTGATGTAGCGGCCGCCGAGCTTGTCGACGAAATCGCCCATGGCCTGGAACAGCGCCTCGCTCTTGCCAGTGCGCGGGTCGCCGATGATCACCGCCTTGCCGCCACCCAGCGGCAGGCGCGCCAGGGCCGATTTGTAGGTCATGCCGCGCGACAGGCGCAGCACGTCGCGCAGCGCCTCCTCGCCTGTGGCGTAGTTCCACATGCGGCAGCCGCCGAGGGCCGGGCCCAGGCTGGTGTCGTGCACGGCGATGATGGCCTTGAGGCCGCTGGCCTGGTCATGGCCGAAGACCACCTGCTCGTGATGGTCGAAGTCGATATGGGTGAAGACGGGCATGGATTCCTCGATATTCTCGTTAAATGCGGAGTGATCCCTTCTCCCCCTGGGAGAAGGTGGCCGAAGGCCGGATGAGGGAGTTACAGGGGCCTGGGAGTCCCTCACCCCTAGCCCCTCTCCCAACGGGAGAGGGGGACAGGTGGATCAGGCGGCCGGCTCGAACAGCTGCACGGCGGCGATCTCGCTGGCCAGCAGGCGGGCCTTGAGTTGCCTGGCCTGCTCGCGCACCTTGGCCACGGCGTGTTCCTTGACGTGGCCGTAGCCGCGGATCTGCTCCGGCAGCTCGGCCAGGGCCACGGCGGTGCGCAGGTTGTCCGGGCGCAGCTCCTTGAGCAGCAGCTCGACCAGATCCTCGTACTCGCCGATCAGCTCGCGTTCGACCTTGCGCTCGGCGCTGTGCCCGAACGGATCGAGCAGGCTGCCACGCAGGAACTTGAAGCGCGCCAGCACGCCGAAGGCCTTGAGCACCCAGGGCCCGAACTCGCGCTTGATCGGCGCGCCGGTGCGCGCGTCGGGCTTGGCCAGCCAGCTCGGCGCCAGGTGGAAGTGCAGGCGGTAGTCGCCCTCGAACTGCGCCTCCAGCTGCTGGCGGAAGCTCGGCTCGCTGTACAGCCGCGCCACTTCGTACTCGTCCTTGTAGGCCAGCAGCTTGAAGTAGTAGCGCGCCACCGCGCGGCTCAGGGCCAGATCGGCGCTGCCGTCGGCCTGGCGCACACGCTCGACCAGCTGCAGATAACGCTGCGCGTACTCGGCATTCTGGTAGGCGGTCAGGCGCTGCATGCGGTCGGCGACTATCTCCTCGAAGCTCTCGCAACGTGGCGCTTCCGGGTTCTTCGGCGTGGCCAGCTGCTCCACCGCCGCCAGGTCATGGGCGGCGCGGCGGCCCCAGAGGAAGGCCTGCTGGTTGAGCTTGATCGACACGCCGTTGAGCTCGATGGCCTTGTCGATGGCCTCGGCCGAGACCGGCACCAGGCCCTTCTGATAGGCGTAGCCGAGCATAAACAGGTTGCTGGCGATGGTATCGCCGAGCAGCGCGGTGGCCAGGCGGGTGGCGTCGACGAAGTGGGTCTTGCTCTCGCCCACCGCCTCGACCAGCGCCTCGCGCATGGCCGCGCCGGGCACCTGGGCGTCCGGGTTGCGGGTGAACTCGGCGGTGGCCGCCTCATGACTGTTGACCACCGCGTGGGCGATCTTGTCATTCAGCTTGGCCAGGGACTCCTCGCCGGCTGCCACCACCAGGTCGCAGGCCAGCAGCAGGTCGGTCTCGCCGGCGGCGATGCGCACGGCGTAGATATCGTCCTGCTTGGCGGCGATGCGGATATGGCTGATCACCGGGCCGAATTTCTGCGCCAGGCCGGCCTGGTCGAGCACGGTGCAGCCCTTGCCTTCCAGGTGCGCGGCCATGCCCAGCAGCGCGCCGACTGTGGTCACGCCGCTGCCGCCGACACCCGGCAGGAGGATGTTCCAGGGCCGCGCCAGATCGGGCTGGCGCGGCTCCGGCAGGGCCACGAACAGCGCCTTGGCGCCGAGGGCCTCGGGCTTGCGCAGGCCGCCGCCATGCACGGTGACGAAGCTCGGGCAGAAGCCCTCGACGCAGGAGAAGTCCTTGTTGCAGGCGTTCTGGTCGATCTGCCGCTTGCGCCCCAGCTCGGTCTCCAGCGGCAGCACGGACAGGCAGTTGGACTTCACGCTGCAGTCGCCGCAACCCTCGCACACGGCCGGGTTGATGAAGGCGCGCTTGGCCGGGTCGACCAGCTTGCCGCGCTTGCGCCGGCGACGCTTCTCGGTGGCGCAGGTCTGGTCGTAGAGGATCACCGACACGCCCTTGAACTCGCGCAGCTCGCGCTGCACGGCGTCCAGCTCGCGGCGGTGGTGGAAGGTGACGATGGGCGCGAAGGTGGCGCGGGTCGGGTACTTGTCCGGCTCGTCGCTGACCAGGGCGATGCGTTTGACGCCCTCGGCGTAGACCTGCTGGCTGAGCTGGTCGATGCGCAGCTCGCCGTCGATCGGCTGGCCGCCGGTCATGGCCACCGCGTCGTTGTAGAGGATCTTGTAGGTGATGTTGACCCCGGCGGCGACCGCCGCGCGCAGGGCCAGGTGGCCGGAATGGAAGTAGGTGCCGTCGCCGAGGTTCTGGAACACGTGCGGGGTGTCGGTGAACGGCGCCTGGCCGATCCAGGTAACGCCCTCGCCGCCCATCTGGGTGAAGGTGTCGGTGTTGCGGTCCATCCACTGGGTCATGTAGTGGCAGCCGATACCACCGAGGGCGCGGCTGCCTTCCGGCAGCTGGGTGGAGCTATTGTGCGGGCAGCCCGAGCAGAAGTGCGGGGTGCGCTTGGTGTCGTGCTTCGGTGCGGCCAGCGCGGCTTCCTTGGCGGCGAGGAAGGCCAGGCGCTCCTCGATCTGCGGGCTGGTGTAGATCGGCGCCAGGCGCCGGGCTATCACCCGGGCGATCATCGCCGGGGTCAGCTCGGCCAGGTTGGGCAGCAGCGAATTACCCTCCTCGTCGAACTCGCCGACCACGCGCGGGCGCTTGTCCACCGGCCAGTTGTACAGCTGGCCGGTGAGCTGGTCCTCGATGATGCTGCGCTTCTCCTCCACCACCAGGATCTCGTCCAGGCCTTCGGCGAAGTTGTGCACCGCCACCGGCTCCAGCGGCCAGCTCATGCCGATCTTCAGCACGCGCAGGCCGACCTGGGCGCACAGTTCTTCGTCCAGGCCGAGGTCATCCAGGGCCTGGCGCACGTCCAGGTAG
Source organism: Pseudomonas sp. CAU 1711 (assembly GCF_039888625.1). Taxonomy (NCBI): domain Bacteria; kingdom Pseudomonadati; phylum Pseudomonadota; class Gammaproteobacteria; order Pseudomonadales; family Pseudomonadaceae; genus Pseudomonas; species Pseudomonas sp. CAU 1711. Next base: position 2,238 of record NZ_JBDQQT010000015.1, on the reverse strand, counting down.
GACTTGCCGGTGGTGATGATGCCCAGGCGCGGGTTGGGCGAGTCCAGCTTGATCTGGTCGAGCTGGTTGGCCAGGGCGAAGGCGCGGGCGGCGTAGATCTTGTACTGGTTCAGGCGTTTTTCCTGGGCCAGGGGCGGGTCCGGCCAACGGATATGCACGCCGTCTTCCGGCAACTGGAAATCGGTCGGCAGTTTGACCTCGACGCGTAGCGGGTCGACGTCCACCACGGCGGAGGAATCGACGTTCTCGGCGATGGTCTTCAGCGCCACCCAGCAGCCGCTGTAGCGCGACAGTTCCCAGCCGAGGATGCCGTAGTCGAGGATTTCCTGAACGTTGGCCGGGTTGAGCACCGGCATCGACGCGGCGATGAAGGCATGCTCGCTCTGGTGGGCGATGGTCGAGGACTTGCAGCCATGGTCGTCGCCGGCCAGCACCAGCACCCCGCCATGTTTGGATACGCCCGCCGAGTTGCCGTGCTTGAACACATCGCCGCTGCGATCCACGCCCGGGCCCTTGCCGTACCACATGGCGAACACGCCGTCGTAGCGCGCGCCGGGGAACAGGTTGGCCTGCTGGCTGCCCCACACGGCGGTGGCGCCCAGTTCCTCGTTCACGCCCGGCTGGAAGTGGATGTGGTTTTCCTGGAGAAACTGCTTGGCTTCCCACAGGCTCTTGTCCAGGCCGCCCAAGGGCGAACCACGGTAGCCGGAGATGAAGCAGGCGGTGTTCAGCCCATGGGCGGTATCGCGCTGCTTCTGCAGCATGGGCAGGCGGGTCAGCGCCTGGGTGCCGGTCAGGTAGAGCCGGCCAGTGGCTACACGGTACTTGTCGTCCAGACGGATTTCGGCCAGAGACATGGGCGCTCCTTTTGTTCTTGTGTGAGCGAGACGACCTTTCTTGGAGGTCGCCGATAAACCCTGGCACGGGGTCGCCGCGCCGGGTCGGATGACAAGACTATGACCGAGGGGTTCCGGCTTTTTCTTTCTTTTTTAGGGCTGCGGCGGCAATACTGCGCATGACTTATCCCTACATGACCAATAAAGAGAAAAATTCATGCAGGAAAAACTCAGCCCCATCGACCGCCGCATCCTCCGCCTGCTGCAGCACAACGCCGACCTCTCCGCCGCCGAGATCGCCGAGAAGGTCGAGCTGTCGCAGTCACCCTGCTGGCGACGCATTCACCGCATGCAGGAGGAAGGGCTGATCGAACGCAAGGTCGCCCTGCTCAACCCGCAGAAGCTCGGCCTGGGCATCACCGTGTTCGTCGACATCAAGCTGTCGGCCCACGGCCGCAGCAATCTGGAGGAGTTCGAGGAGGCGGTGGTCGGCTACCCGCAGGTGCTGGAATGCCACACCATGGCCGGCGGCTCGGACTACCTGCTCAAGGTGGTGGCCAAGGACATTGCCGACTATGAACGCTTCCTGCGCGACCATCTGTTGCAGCGGCCGCATGTGCAGGAGGCGCATTCGCATATTGCGATGAGTGTGGTGAAGAGGACTACGGAGTTGCCGTTGGATTGATCAATACAACCGCCCCACCTGCACTAGGCATCTGGGGTTACATGTAGAGTTAGCGCACACTAACACCTCCTCTAATAGCCAATTACGTTCGGCTTGATCTGTTGTCAGCAGCGAACAACTGGCAGATATCGGGCTATTCCGACTGGACTAGAGACTGGCCTTACCCCCGTAAATTCAGTCCAAACCCTCTGACGCTGGTTGGCCCAATCAAGCTGGGGCTACAATGGGCAACATTAGCGGTTTAATCCCTAGGAGCTGCAATGATCGAAGCACAAAAGGGCAGGCAGGATCTGACCGTCAAAGGCGAATCAGTTGAACGGGTGTTCGGGAACTACCAGGCTCGGCAATACATGGTGAATCGCCGGTATCAACGCAAGCTAGTTTGGACGCTTGACGAAAAACGCAGGTTCATTGACTCACTGCGATCCGGTTTCCCTGTCCCGATCGTCCTGCTTGCCGAACGCAAAGGCGCGAGCGATCACGGTCTTTTCGAGATCATCGACGGCATGCAACGGTTGAACGCCATCTTTGGGTATATCGAAAACGAGTACGCAGTTGATGACATGTTTTTCGATCTGAATACTATGGCAGAAACTAAGGAAATTCTGAAGAAGACTTCCCGAATCTGGTGAAATACGCCGATCCCGTTGCCCGAGTTTCCCGATGAAGCAGATGACCTTCGCCGATGCCGAGTACGCCGGCAAGCGCAAGCAGACC
>NZ_JBDQQT010000014.1:0-133300 GCF_039888625.1 Pseudomonas sp. CAU 1711 | reverse complement strand
TTGCGGCGGCCAGAAACACCGAAATGAGCGAGCCATCTGGTCGATTTTGACCCACTGGCCGCTTTCAAAATTGGCGAAGGCCGAAGTCAGCCAGAAAAACCGCTCTACTTCAGACCTTCCCTAATCGCCGAACGGTTGGTTGGGCAAGGCGAACGATGCGATTTCGTGCTTGCAGCGGTCAGGCAACAGCATGATGGCGATGCGGATGTCGCGGTCTGCCGGGGAACGGCGCGGCGGGCGGCTACTTGTACTGGTTGATGATGTCCAGGTAGCGCCGCTGCCCCTTCAGGCGATCCAGACCGACCTGCAGCTGACGCAGGTGTTCGGCGTCCACATCGCGACTGAAGGCGTAGTACATCTCGCCATCCTTCAGCACATGGACCGTCTCGTAGTCGGCGCTGTTCAGGCTCAGGCGCTTGATGAACCAGAGCGCGGTGGTCTCGTCGTAGGCCCACAGGTCGATGCGGTCCTTGCTCAGCATGTTGGCGATCGACACGGCATTGGCCGACAGGCGCAGGTCCTGGTCGGCGATACCCAGGTCGCGCACCAGCAGATGGCCGATGTCGTCGCGGATCGCGCCGATCTTGTAAGCGGCGAGGTCGGCGGGCGCATTCACCTTGAGCCCCCGCGCCTTGCGCGCGATCAGCGCGACGCGCGTGCCGATGATCGGCCCGACCCACTGGAACAGCGGTTCGCGTGCCTGCGAGCGGGTCATGGAGAACAGCAGGACGCCCGGCCCCTTCTGTGCCAGCTGGTAACCCCGCGCCCAGGGCAGCGAGCGAATGTCCTTGCGCTCCAGCGGCAGCCCGGCGGCCTCGGCGGCCTCCAGCAGCACGTCCACGGCGATGCCGCGGGCGATGCCGCTCTCGCTGTAGTTGTAGGGCGGGAATTCCTCGGTGTAGATCTGCAGCGCCTGCCAGCCGTTCTCGGCCGTGGCGGGGCGCAGGAACATAGCGCCGAGCAGAAAGAGGATCAGGAACTGGAGAAAGCGACGAGCCATTTCGTCACCCCCTACTTCATGGACAGGCCGCACCAGGGCGTCTTCGACTGAACCTAGTCCAGCCCTGGATGGGTGTCGACCTGCGACGGCGCGGTGCATGGTTCAAGAGGAGATAGGGCGATAGCCAAAAATGCTAAGGCAAGACAGACGCCACGGCGGTCCTCGGGGTGAGGCCAATCGATAAACTGGAGTCGGGCCGCACGCCTGGTCGCGCCGGAGCCGGGCTACAGGCTGTGCATCAGCTTGCGCACCCCGGCCACATGACGCCGGCTGACGGTCAGGGCGTCGGCGCCGAGGCCCTTGAGGTAGAGCTGGAAGTGCCCCAGCGGCGTGCGCTGCAGGCGCTCGATGCGCTCGCGGGCAACCAGGGCGTTGCGGTGGATGCGCACGAAGCGCTCGCCGAACTCGTCCTCCAGCGCCTTCAGCGGCTCGTCGAGCAGCACCTCGCCGCCCTCGTGGCGCAGGGTCACGTACTTGTGGTCGGCGATGAAGAAGATCACCTGCTCCAGCGGGATCAGCTCGATGCCCTTGCGGGTGCGCGCGCTGATATGGCTGCGCGGGCCGGCACCGTTGCCGCCGGCGGCCGGGCGGGTGAGCGCGGCGAGCTGCACGCGGTTGGGTCGCTCGGCCTTCTTCAGCGCGGCGGCCAGGGCCTCGGCGCGCACCGGCTTGACCAGATAGCCGACGGCGCTGACGTCGAAGGCCTCCAGGGCGAATTCGTCGTGGGCGGTGCAGAAGATCACCGCCGGCGGCGCCTCGCGCTCGCACAGCTTGGCCGCCACCTGCAGGCCATCGAGACCGGGCATGCGGATGTCCAGCAGGACTACATCGGGTCGCAGGCTGTCGATCAGCGTCAGGGCTTCTTCGCCATTGCTGGCCGAGGGCTCGAGGACACGATAACCCTCGAGTTCGCCGACCATGCGGATCAGGCGCTCGCGGGCAAGGGGTTCGTCATCGACGATCAGCACATTCATATTGCTCGGGCTTCCTGCATGAGTCTCGAACAAGGATAGCGTAGACAGGTGAAGTGGCGTCCGTCACGGCGGTCCACACTGAGACTCGCCGCCGGCCCGAACAGTGCCGCCAGGCGCGCATCGATATTCACCAGGGCCTGGTGGGTACCGCGCGACTCCTGACGCTCGCCGTTCTCTTGGTAGGGGTTGCTCACGCTGAGCTGGAACACCCCGTCCCGGTAGTCCGCCTCGACCCGCACCAGGCCGCCCTCGATGCGCGGCTGGATGCCGTAGATCAGGGCATTCTCCAGCAGCGGCTGCAAGGTCAGCTGGGGAATCGGCAGATCCGCCGGCACATTCTCCACCTGCCATTCCAACTGTAGTCGCTCGCCGAGCCGGTAGTGTTCGATCGACAGGTAGCGCCTGGCCAGTTCCAGCTCGTCGCGCCAGGGCACCAGGGTGCCGGGAGTGGCCAGGCTGGCGCGGAACAGGTCGGAGAGATCGAGCACCGCCTGCTCGGCCTTGTGCGGGTCGAGCGCCACCAGGCTGGCGATGCTGTTCAGGCTGTTGAACAGGAAGTGCGGGCGGATGCGCGCCTGCAACGACTCGATGCGCGCCTTCAGCTCGGCCTGCTGCTGCCTGCGCCACTGACTCTGCAGGTAGAAGTAGCGCAGCATCAGGCCGGACATGATCAGGCCGATCAGCGCATGGCGCAGGTACAGATTGACCTCGCCGTCGCGCGGCAGCGCGCCGCCCAGCTCGAAATAATCCGCCACCGCCGTGCAGGCCAGGGTCAGGGCCACCACCAGGGCGCAGCAAAGGCTGCCGGCCAGCGCCGCGCGCAGGCGCGCCAGCAACGGGCGCAGGCGGCACAGCAGGGCGGCGGAGAGCAGCACTATCCATTGCACGAACAGTGAGGTCAGCGCCAGGCGCACCCAGTTGAAGCCCGGCAGCATCGGCTCGGCCAGCACCAGCACCAGCACCAGCAGCTCGGCCAGCAGCACCAGGCCGAGCAGGGCCTCGGGCTCGCACAGTTCGGGCAGGAAGAAATCGTCGTCGGGGGCCAGGGTACGGCCCTGGTTGAACCAGTTGATTTTCATCCGCGCAGTTTCCTCGTGTGGCCCCCAGGGCGGCAAGCCAGAGCGCTCCGGCCGGGCCAAAAGAGGGCCCCAAATGCCGCTGGCCGTTGAAAACTGTGACGGCCCCTGCAGATCGACGCGGCCTCGGTTTTCCCGGCAAGGCTGTTATTATCGGCACACTTTGTCCGTTTCGCAGGCGCCGCCGCGCCTGCCCTGCCGCGAGTCCAGCCATGAGCAGCGAAAAAACCAACCAGTCCTGGGGCGGTCGCTTCAGCGAGCCCGTCGACGCCTTCGTCGCCCGCTTCACCGCCTCGGTCGATTTCGACAAGCGCCTGTATCGCCACGACATCATGGGTTCCATCGCCCACGCCACCATGCTGGCCAAGGTCGGCGTGCTCAGCGACGGCGAGCGCGACAGCATCATCGACGGGCTGCAGACCATCCAGGGCGAGATCGAGGCCGGCCAGTTCGACTGGCGCGTCGACCTGGAAGACGTGCATATGAATATCGAGGCGCGCCTGACCGATCGTATCGGCGTGACCGGCAAGAAGCTGCACACCGGCCGCTCGCGCAACGACCAGGTGGCCACCGACATCCGCCTGTGGCTGCGCGACGAGATCGACATCATCCTCGCCGAGATCACCCGCCTGCAGCAGGGCCTGCTCGGCCTGGCGGAAGCCGAGGCCGACACCATCATGCCCGGCTTCACCCATCTGCAGACCGCCCAGCCGGTGACCTTCGGCCACCACCTGCTGGCCTGGTTCGAGATGCTTTCGCGCGACTACGAGCGCCTGGTCGACTGCCGCAAGCGGGTCAACCGCATGCCGCTCGGCAGCGCCGCGCTGGCCGGCACCACCTACCCGATCCAGCGCGAGATCACCTGTGAGCTGCTGGGCTTCGAGGCGGTCTCCGGCAACTCGCTGGACGGCGTCTCGGACCGCGACTTCGCCATCGAATTCTGCGCCGCCGCCTCCCTGGCGATGATGCACCTGTCGCGCTTCTCCGAGGAGCTGGTGCTGTGGACCAGCGCCCAGTTCCAGTTCATCGACCTGCCGGACCGCTTCTGCACCGGCAGCTCGATCATGCCGCAGAAGAAGAACCCGGACGTGCCGGAGCTGGTGCGCGGCAAGAGCGGCCGGGTGTTCGGCGCCCTGACCGGCCTGCTGACCCTGATGAAGGGCCAGCCGCTGGCCTACAACAAGGACAACCAGGAGGACAAGGAGCCGCTGTTCGACGCCGCCGACACCCTGCGCGACAGCCTGCGCGCCTTCGCCGATATGGTCCCGGCGATCAAGCCGAAGAAGGACATCATGCGCGAGGCGGCCCTGCGCGGCTTCTCGACGGCAACGGATTTGGCCGACTATCTGGTGCGCAAGGGCCTGCCCTTCCGCGACTGCCACGAGATCGTCGGCCATGCGGTGAAATACGGCGTGCAGAGTGGCAAGGATCTGGCCGAGATGAGCCTGGACGAGCTGCGCCAGTTCAGCGGCGAGATCACTGACGACGTGTTCGCCGTGCTGACCCTGGAAGGCTCGGTGGGCGCCCGCGACCATATCGGCGGCACCGCGCCCAACCAGGTGCGCGCGGCCGTGGCGCGCGGCAAGGAACTGCTGGCCAGCCGCTGACGAGAGCGCCCACCCTCTTCCACAGGGAGAGGGAGTTGCCCCGAGCCAACATCTGTCCTCGTGGCCCACTCCGACCTGTCCCCTCTCCCTCCGGGAGAGGGCTAGGGTGAGGGAAAGCGGCCCCCAAGCAAGGAATGCCCCAATGACCCTGAATATCCGCACCGCCACGGCCGACGACGCCGAACTGATCCTGCGCTTCATCCGCGATCTGGCCATCTTCGACAATGCCGAGCATGAGGTGAAAACCGATGCGGCCGGTCTGCGCGACAACCTGTTCGGCGAAGGATCGACCACCTACGCCCTGATCTGCGAGAAGGACGGCGTGCCGATCGGCTACGCCGTCTACTTCTTCAGCTTCTCCACCTGGCTGGGCAAGCACGGCCTGTATCTGGACGACCTCTACGTGAGCCCCGAACATCGCGGCTGTGGCGCGGGCAAGGCGCTGCTGCAGCACCTGGCGCGCCTGGCCGTCAGCCGCGATTGTGGCCGCTTCGAATGGCTGGTGCTGGACTGGAACAAGCCGGCGATGGACTTCTACCAGTCCTTCGGCGCACGCCCGCTGGACGACTGCATACCCTACCGCCTGACCGGCCAGGCCCTGCTGGATTTCGCCGCCGCCTGACCCTGGAGATCACCATGCGCCTGTTCGCCACGCTCGCCCCCCTGCTGCTCGCCGTCCAGGCCTGGGCCACGCCGTTGGCCATACCGGCCAATGCCAGCTGGCACATGCAGCTGGACGGCACACTGCGCACGCCCAACCGCCTGGTCTACGACATCGACCTGTACGACACCTCGCGGCAGAGCATCACCAGCCTCAAGGGCCAGGGCCGCATCGTCATCTGCTACTTCAGCGCCGGCACCTGGGAGGACTGGCGCCCGGACGCCAAGCTCTTCCCCAAGGCGGCCATCGGCAAGGCCCTGCCCGAATGGCCGGGCGAGTACTGGCTGGACATCCGCCGCGGCGACGTGCGCAAGCTGCTGGCCAAACGCCTGGACCTGGCCCGCAGCAAGGGCTGCGACGGCGTCGACGCGGACAACGTGGACGGCTACGGCAACGACAACGGTCTCAAGCTGACCCGCACCCAACAGATCGACTTCAACCGCTGGCTGGCCGCCGAGGCGCACAAACGCAACCTCAGCGCCGGCCTGAAGAACGCCGTCGAGCTGCTGCCGCAGCTGGCCACGCATTTCGACTTCGCGGTCAACGAGAGCTGCTACCAGTACCAGGAATGCGCCGGCTATGCAGCCATGCGCGCTCAGGGCAAGCCGATCTTCATCGCCGACTACCGAGGCTACAGCACCAGGCTGTGCGAGCAGGCCAAGGCCTCGGGCTTTCGCCTGCAGTTCTTCCAGCTGGATCTCAAGGGCGTCGGCAAGCCCTGCCCCTGAGCCTCAGGCCTTGCTGCGCAGATGCGCCATGAACTCGGCCATGCCGGCCTCCTTCTGCGCGGCGATCATCTGCACATGCGGGTTCTGCTGTAGCCGTTCGAGCAACGCGCGGGCGGCGGGGAAGCCTTCCAGCAGGTCGAGACCGAACAGCCGCTGCGCCACCACCTCGGCCAGGTCGAGGCTGTAGAGGAAGTACAGATCGGCCAGGCCGAACCGCTCGCCCGCCACATAGGGGGCGAAGCGGCCGTGGCGCTTGAGCGTGGCGATACCGGCCATCAGCTCGCCGCGCGCCTTGTCCTTGATCGCCGCATCCACCGGCATGCGGAAGAAGGCTTCGGCATAGCAGCTGCGCGCCGGCAGCTCGATGTACAGCTCTATCTCGCGCATCAGCGCGCGCACCTGGGCGCGGGCGAAAGGTTCTGCCGGCAACAGCGGGCGGCCCTGGCCGAGATCCTCGAGGTAGTCGAGGATGGCGCCGGTCTCGCTGAGGTAGCCGTGCTCGGTCTGCAGCACCGGCACCTTGCCGCGCGGGCTGATGGCGAGAAACTCCTCGCTCTGGCTGCCGTAGACCTCGACGGTCTCGAACGCCAGGCCCTTCTCCAACAGGGCCAGGTGCACCATGTTGTAATAGTTGCTGACGGCGAATCCGTGGAGTCTGAGCATGGCGACGTACCGGGCAGGGAAAACCCAGTTATAGCCGGGCGCCGCGACCAGGAAAGCTCCATCGAGGGGCTGAATGGCCCCACCGCCGCCACAGCATGGCAAACTGCGGGCCCGCCACCGAGGAAACAGCATGAGCGCGCATGACGAGCACGACGACGAGGCCTTCGCCGAGCAGACCCTGATCCAGGCCATCGAGAACCAGCTGGAGGCGGACAGCCCGCCGGCGGCCAAGGCCGTGTACAACAAGCTGAGCCTGGTCGGCTACGAGCGCGAGGAGATCCTGCAGCTGATGGCCCTGGTGCTGGCCCACGAGATCGACGCCATGCTGCGCGACGATCGGCCCTTCGACGGCGCCTGGTACGAGCAGGCCCTGCGCGCGCTGCCGGAGCTGCCGGAGGAAAACTGACGAGTGCGCCGCCCCGGCCCAGGGGCTCTGTTATGGTGGCAGGCATGGCCATGCTAGCAGCCTCGTATCGCCGGCTCGTAGGGCACCTGTGCGCCGCCTTCGCCCTAAGCCTGCTGAGCCCCCTGTGCGGCGCCCTGACGATAGGCGCCGAGGACGACTGGTACCCCTTCACCGCGTACCGCGGCGGGCGTGTGGTCGGCATGTCGGTGGACATCGTCCGCGCCGCCTTCGAGACCGCCGGCACCTCCTTCGAACTGCGCCCCTACCCCTATGCCCGCTGCATGGAGCTGACCCGCCTCGGCAAGCTGCCTGCCTGCTTCAACACCTCGCCGGGCCCACGCGCCACCCGCGACTACCTGCTGCCGAGCGAGCCGCTGTTCCGCGGCTGGGTCGAGCTATGGAGCCGCCGCGACGAGGCCGCGCCGATCCGCAGCCTGGAGCAGATCGCCGGGAGCAAGGTGGCGGTGACCAGCGGCTACGACTATGGCCCCGCGTTCGAGAGCTTCGCGCCACTCAAGCGCGTGCCGGTCAGGCGCCAGCTCAACGGCTTCCGCATGCTGCAACACGGCCGGGTGGACTTCATGGTGGCCTATCGCGGCACCGCCCGCGCCCTGTTCGACGACCACCCGGAGCTGCACGACCAGTTCGCCGTGGTCGCCACCCTGCACCGCCCGCAGCTGTTCATCAGCTTCTCGCGCCAGCACCCGGATGCCCCCGAGCTGCTGCGTCGCTTCGACCAGGGCATGCGCGCCATCCGCGCCAACGGCCGCTATCAGCAGATCCTCGATATCTGGCAACACGGACGCGAGGGGGCCTGGCTACACTGAGGCGAGCCACCCTACAAGAACAAACGGAGCCCCCATGGCCTATACCCCCGAGATGATCGCCGAGCTGGAAATCCTCGCCCTGTACAACCTGGACAACCACCAGGAGGGGCTCAAGGTGCACAACAACGCCTCGCCCCGTGCCCAGGCCGCCATCGGCCGGCTGCACGACAAGGGGCTGGTGACCCAGGCCGACGGCGGCTACCTGACCAGCCTGGGCCTGGACGCCGCCGAGCATGCCCAGGCGCTGCTGACCATCCTGCGCACGCAACCGGCCTGAGAGCCTGCTCAAAGGCTGCCGTGCGTCGTTAACAACAGGCTCTGAACCCTACACCCGGGGCTCGCACCGCCGATACAGTGCCAGGAGCTGCCAGCCGCCGAGCGCCGCTGGTAGTCTTGGCCCAACCCCGGCTTCGAGCAGTACATGACGCGCACCCTGGAGATCCGCCCCGACATCCGCGAAGGCATCGACCGCAAGGTCCTCGCCCAGCTGCGCGCGCGCTTTCTCAAGGTCAACGCCGGGCGCCTGGAGCGCGCGCGCCAGGGCCTGTCCAGCCGCCAACAGCTGGTGCTCAAGCTGTTGCCACTGCTGTTCCACGTCAATCATCCGCTGCTGCCGGGCTATGTCTCGGCCGCCACCCCGGCCGGGCTGTCCGGCTACGAGCCGGACGAGGCCACCCTGGCCGAGGCCCAGCGCCTGACCCGCTCCTTCTCCTACAAGCCTCGCCGCGGCGGTCTCGGCGGCAAGCCCGCGACGCCGATCTTCGGCCTGTACCTGATGGGCAGTCTGGGCACGGTGGCGCAGGCCGAACAGAGCGACATGGATCTGTGGGTCTGCCACGACCCCCTGCTGCCCGACGGCGCCATCGCCGAATTGCAGCGCAAGTGCGCCCTGCTGGAGGCCTGGGCCGCCACCCAGGGCGCCGAGGTGCACTGCTTCCTGATCGACCCGGCGCGCTACACCGTCGGCGATCGCGACGCCCAGCTGACCTCCGACGACTGCGGCACCACTCAGCACTATCTGCTGCTCGACGAGTTCTACCGCACCGCCATCTGGCTCGGCGGGCGCACCCCGCTGTGGTGGCTGGTGCCGGTGTACGAGGAGGCCAACTACCGCGCCTACACCCATACCCTGCTGAGCAAGCGCTTCGTCCGCGCCGAGGAGGTACTCGACCTCGGCCACCTGGCGCATATTCCGCCCGGCGAGTTCATCGGCGCCGGCATGTGGCAGCTGTTCAAGGGCATCGACTCGCCCTACAAGTCGGTGCTCAAGCTGCTGCTCACCGAGGTCTACGCCAGCGAGCACCCGCGCGTGGAGTGCCTCAGCCTGCGCTTCAAGCGCGCGGTGTACGAGGGCCGCCTGGAGCTGGACGAGCTGGACCCCTACATAGTGGTGTACCGCCGCCTGGAGGAATACCTCACCGAGCGTGGCGAGCTGGAACGCCTCGAACTGATCCGCCGCTGCCTGTACCTGAAGATCGGCAAGAAGCTCAGCGTGCCGCCGCGCCAGCACGCCAAGAGCTGGCAGCGCCTGCTGTTCGAGCGCCTGACCGGCGAGTGGCGCTGGAGCCCGCGCGAGCTGGCCATGCTCGACAGCCGCAGCCAGTGGAAGGTGCGCCAGGTCAGCGCCGAGCGCCGCGCCCTGGTCAACGAGCTGACCTACAGCTATCGCTTCCTGTCGCAGTTCGCCCGCAGCGAGCGGGCCGCCATCCCGCTCAACAACCGCGACCTCGGCGTGCTCGGCCGACGCCTGTACGCCGCCTTCGAGCGCAAGGCCGGCAAGATCGAGTTCATCAACCCCGGCATCGCCCCGGACCTGGCCGAGGACACCCTGACCCTGGTCCAGGCACCCAGCCAGGACGGCAGCGGCGAGAACCTGTGGGCGCTCTACCCGGGCAGCCTGAACGGCCAGGAATGGCCGGACTTCGCCCCGCTCAAGCGCGCGCGCCAGCTGGTCGAGCTGCTCGCCTGGAGCCAGCGCAACGGCGTGATCGACGCCAGCACGCGGCTGTCGCTGCACCCGGGCGACAGCGACCTGAGCGAGCACGAACTGTCCAGCCTGCTGGCCAGCCTGCAGCAGGCCATCCCCCTGCCGCTGCCGCCGGTGGCCGAGGATGCCCTGCTGCACGCCGCCGAACCGGCCGAGGTGCTGCTGCTGATCAATGTCGGCATCGACCCGCTCAAGGCCCATAGCCAGCTCAACGTCCACCTGACCAGCGAGCGCACCGACTCGCTGGGCTACTCCGGGGTACGCGAGAACCTGGTGCTGACCCTCGACCAGGTGACCCTGAACAGCTGGAACGAACTGATGGTCAGCCGTTACGACGGCCCCAACGCCCTGCTCGACTGCCTGCGCGACCACCTCAACGCCCTGCCGGCCAATGGCCGCCGGCCGCGCCTGCAGGTGCGCTGCTTCTGCCGCAACCGCGCCCAGGCCATCGCCCAGCGCGTCGAGCAGCTGTTCCACGGTACCCTGGCCAGCCTGGCCGGCGTCCCCGGCAGCCGCTACCTGCTGCAGATCCAGCAGCACTACCACGTGCTGGAGCTGCAGCCGGGCCAGGTCAGCCACGCCGCCCTAGCCGACCTGCCCAGCCTGATCGAGCACCTGGGCGCGGAGCAGCCGGCCTACAGCCCGCTGTATCTGGACCGCTTCGCCCTGGAGGACGAGGACCTGGCGCTGATCCTGCCGCAGGGCCGTCCCGAGTGCATCCAGGTGTTCTACCGTATCGACGGTGCCCAGGCCGAGCTAACCCTGCTCGACGAGCACAACGCACTGTGGCGCCAGCGCCTGCCGTTCCGCGACGAGCAGAGCCTGCTCACCCCGCTGCAGCGCTTCCTGCAGTCCGTGCTGTACCGGCGCAACGCCCTGCTGCCGCTGGACAGCCCACGGCCGCCGGCCAACCTCGACCTGCTCTACTACGAGGTACTGCCGGCGCCGCCGCAGCGCGCCAGGCAGCTGGAGCGCCGCGCCGCGCCGCAGGCGCCGGTGGCGCACTCCTTCTACGACGTGCAGGCCATAGTCGAGCCTGCCGAGCATGGCCGGGTCCAGGTCACCCTGTACTGCAACCACCGCGAGTTTTCCGAGCTGGAATACGGCGCCGGGCTGTTCGCCGCCGTGGCCCGGCATATCCTCGCCCAGCGGCGCGGCGCCGAGCGCTACCCCTGCTACCTCACCGACCTGGACCTGTCGCGCGTTCTCGGCGAGGGCCAGGCGCAGACCATCCACTACCTGCGCTACAAGGCCGAGCTGGAGGCGGCGCTGAACGCCGCCCTGCAGAGCGCCTGAACCAAGGACAGCCCCATGAGCATCACATCCAGCCTGCTGACCATCGCACTGCTGTGGTTCATCGTCTACTACTGGCGCGCCGGTCGGCAGCGTAGCCGCGAGCGCTTCATCGACGCCTACCGTTTTCCCGCGCGCCTGGAGAGCAAGCTGCTGGAACGCTACCCGCAACTGACCCCGCAACAGGCCAACGAGGTGCTGCACGGGCTGCGCGAGTACTTCCAGCTGTGCCGCCTGGCCGGGCGCAAGATGGTGGCCATGCCCTCGCAGGCGGTGGATGTGGTCTGGCACGAATTCATCCTGCATACCCGCCAGTACCGTAGCTTCTGCCGCCAGGGCCTGGGCAGCTTCCTCGATCACACGCCGAACGAGGCGATGCCCCGGCCGCAGGATTCCCGGGAGGCACTGCACCGCGCCTGGCAGCTGGCCTGCCGACGCCAGCACCTATCACCGCAACATACCCAGCAACTGCCCTGGCTGTTCGCCTTGGATGCGGAGCTGGGTATCGCCGACGGCTTCCGCTATAGCCGCGACTGCGGCGCGCGGCCCGGCACCATAGGGGCCGACGGCGGCTTCTGCGTCAGCCATTTCGGCTGTGGCTCGGGCGGTGGCTGCGGCGGCGACTCCGGGTCGTCCGGCGACGGCGCCGCCGATGGCGGCGGCTGTGGCGGCGGCTGCGGAGGCGGCGGCGACTGACTCAGCCGCGCATCGGTGCCTGTGGGTGCTGCAGCGCGTAGAGGTAGCAGTCGGCCATGCTGTGGTTGGCGGCCAGTCCGGCGTAGCTGGCGCTGAAGGTCAGCGCCAGGCCAACATGCTGGTAGAGCCACTCGCCGCTCACCACCGCCGGCACCTGGGGCACCAGATCGCTGTCGTTGACCAGGCGGAAGGTCGGCACGCCCAGCGCGTTGTAGTCGGTGGCGAAGTCCGGCGCGGCCAGACGCGGGCTGGCGAAGTTGTAGTGCTGCAGCGCCTGGTCCGGCCAGCGCTCGTGCAGGTCGAATACCGCCAGGCTGGACAGCGCGCTGCCCAGGCTGTGCCCGCAGACCCACAGCGGCCCCTGCGGCTGCAGGCCGTCGAGCGCCGCCAGGGCCAGGTCGCGCAGTGAGGCATAGAGCTTGAGGAAGCCGGCATGCACCTGCCCCCGGCCGTCGCTCCAGGGCCAGGGCTTCTGCGCCAGGTCGAGGTCGTCCAGCCAGTCCTGGGCCGACTCGGTGCCGCGCAGCACCAGGAAAGTCTCGCCCTGGTCGTTGGCGGCGGCGAAACCGAAGGGCTCGGACTCGTTGAGGAAACGCAGGTCGCTGAGGATGCTCCAGATCGGCGGAGAGAAGCGCCAGCCGGGCCTATCCGGCGGCGTCCAGACGAAGTCCTGCGGGCGTCGCGGGCGATCCTGGGCCTGCCACTGGCCGTACTGGGCGTAGGCCTGCTCGACCAGCTGGGCGCAGAGCCGCGCGCGCGCCAGGGAGAAGTGCTCGGGGAAGTACAGGGGCAGGCTGGACATTGTCGGCCTCCTTGCCGGTGGTGAGTTCAACAACTCTAGCCCAGCCGCGGCAAGGCGCGCGAGGCTCTGCCCTCAGCGCTGATAGGCGCCGGCCGCCTCGGGCTGGTATTCCACCGCCAGCAGGCTGAGCCTGAGCGACTTGCCGGCCGGGCCGGGCCAGTCGATCTGCTGGCCGACGGAGAGGCCGAGCAGCGCACTGCCGACCGGCGCCAGGATCGACACCCGCCCCTCGCCGCCGGCGTCCTCGGGGAACACCAGGGTTAGGTGCCAGTCCTTGCCGCTGCCCTCCTCGCGGCAGTGCACCCGTGAGTTCATGGTCACCACCCCGGCCGGCACCTCGTCGTGGCCCACCACCAGGGCGCGCGCCAGCTCCCGCTCCAGCGCCTCGGCGCCCGGGCCGAAGTCCTCCTGGGCGTCGAGCAGGCGCTCCAGGCGCTGCAGGTCGAGACGGGTGATGATGATCGGCGGGGTGCTGCTCATGGGTGGGGCGTCCTCCTCGGGCCAGATAAAGCAAAACCCCGCCCGAAGGCGGGGTTTTGATCGATGGGTCAGCTTCCGTCTGAAGCTACCACAAGCCCGGCAATAAGCAAGACCGCGCGGTCATCCGCCGAAGGGCGAAGGCCTCAGGCGCTGGCGGGCGGCCTGGCAGATCGCGCGGCGGCGCTCGTTGTCCGCGCTGCCCCATTCGAGGATTTCGGCCAGGCTGCGGCCGCAGCCCAGGCAGATGTCCCGCTCGTCCAGGCAGCACTGCCGCCGGCAGGGCGAGGCGACCGCCTCAGAGTTCGTCGAACTCGAGCTCTTCACCGGCCTGCTCGCGGGTCACCCGGGCCAGCAGCTCGCCCAGCGGTTCGTCGCTGGTATCGCAGATCCACAGGCCGCGCTCGTCGTTGTAGTCGAAGTGGAAGCCGCCGGAACGCGCCGCCACCCACAGCTGGCGCAGCGGTTCCTGGCGGCTGAGGATCACCTGGCTGCCGTTGTCGAAACGCACGGTCAGTACGCCGCCACTGTTCTCCAGGTCGAGATCCAGGTCGCTGTCGTCGTAGATGTCTTCCACGGCCTGCTGCACGGCATCGACCAGTTCGTGGAAAAGGGATTCGCTCAAACTCATTGCGGGGTCCTCTGGGGGCGCCGGACCGGCGCCGCGGGTGCGCAGTTTAGCCGCGCCCCGCGCGACTAGCTACGCAGGCCCTGGCGATAGGCGCCGGGACTCTGTCCGGTCCAGCGCCGGAAGGCCCGGGCCAGCGAGCCGGCCTCGCTGAAGCCGACCAGGAAGGCGATCTCCGCCAGCTCCAGGGCCGGGTCGCGCAGGTAGTGCAGCACCAGCTGCTGGCGGGTCTCGTCGAGCAGCTGGCTGAACGACAGGCCCGCCTCACGCAGGCGCCGCTGCAGGGTGCGCGGCGACAGCTGCAGGCTGTGCGCCAGCAGTTCCAGATCGGCGCCCTGTTCGGGCAACTGCCGGGCCAGTTCACGGCGCGCGCGGTCCAGCACATTATGGCCCTGGTTGAGCTGGCCAAGCAGGCGGTCGGCGTGGGCATCGAGCAACTGGCGCAGCTGGGCGTCGGCCTGGCCCAAAGGCGTGTTCAGCAGGCGCTTGGGAAACACCAGGGCGTTGTCGGCCTGGCCGAACAGCACCGGGCAGCCGAAGATGCGCCGGTGCTCCGAGGTGTCGGCCGGGGCCGGATGCTGGAAGCGCACTTCGGTGGGCGGAATCTGCAGGCCGGTGATCCAGTGGCCGAAAGTCAGCCAGCCGGCCAGGGTCTCCTCGCTGTGCTGGCGCTGCTGCTCGCGCACCAGCGGCTCCCAGCTGTGCGTCACCTGTGGCTCCAGGCCCGGGCGCGGCGGCTCCTCGTCCAGGTCGACGCGGCCCAGGTTGCCGACCAGCGCGGCGTAGCGCGCCTGGCGATGCAGGGCGTCGGCCAGGGTCGCGCAACTCATGATCAGGTAGCCGAGCACGCCGTAATAGCCGGGGCGCATGGCCTCGCCGAGGTGCAGGCCGAGGTTGTCGTCGCCGGTCAGGCGCACGCCCTCGCCGAGCAGTTGCAGGTAGGTGCTGATGGCGATGCGCTGATCGCGCTGGGCGAGGATGGCTGGGTTCAGCTGGACCTTGGCCAGCAGCTCGGCGGCGGAGAAGCCCTGGCGCTCCAGATAATCGAGCAGGCCCTGCAGATAGGCGACCGAGACCGAGCTGGCGATGGGGGCGGGAACGTCCATCGGGACTCCGTGTTTTTAGTCTCCATGCTAGCCGTAAAAGCACCGCCACGGACAAGCCGAACGCGCCAGCGCGAGGGACGCAGCCCCCGTCGGGCGCGCATAGGCAAGGGCACGGGGGGTGGGTATACTCCGGCCATTCACGATTTTGCAAAGGACTCCACCATGAAGCGCCTGCTGCTGCCCTTCATCGCCCTCGCCGTGCTCGCCGGCGCTCTCGCCGGTTGCGGCCAGAAAGGCCCGCTGTACTTGCCCGACGACGACAAGACCGTCAAAGAACGCGACAAAGACGTCTTCCTCTAAGGGGGTTCCATGCAAGCCTTTACCAACCGCGACGGGCAACTGTTCGCGGAGGGCGTGGCCCTGTCCGCCATCGCCGAGCGCTTCGGCACGCCCACCTACGTCTACTCCCGCGCCCACATCGAGGCGCAGTACCACGCCTACGCCGATGCCCTGGCCGGCATGCCGCATCTGGTCTGCTTCGCGGTCAAGGCCAACTCCAACCTGGGCGTGCTGAACGTGCTGGCGCGCCTCGGCGCCGGCTTCGACATCGTCTCGCGTGGCGAACTGGAGCGCGTCCTGGCCGCCGGCGGCGAGCCTGCCAAGATCGTCTTCTCCGGCGTCGGCAAGACCCGCGACGATATGCGCCGCGCCCTGGAAATCGGCGTGCACTGCTTCAACGTCGAGTCCACCGAGGAGCTGGAGCGCCTGCAGCAGGTCGCCGCCGAGCTGGGCAAGACCGCGGCCATCTCGCTGCGGGTCAACCCGGACGTGGACGCGGGCACCCACCCCTACATCTCCACCGGCCTCAAGGAAAACAAGTTCGGCATCGACATCGAGCAGGCGCCCGAGGTGTATGCCCGCGCCGCCGCGCTGCCGAACCTGGAGGTGGTCGGCGTCGACTGCCATATCGGCTCGCAGCTGACCAGCCTACCGCCCTTCCTCGACGCCCTGGAGCGCCTGCTGCTGCTGATCGACCAACTGGCCGAGCGCGGTATCCGCATCAAGCACCTGGACCTCGGCGGCGGCCTCGGCGTGCAGTATCGCGACGAGCAGCCGCCGCTGGCCGGCGACTACATCAAGGCGGTGCGCGAGCGCATTGCCGGCCGCGACCTGGCCCTGGTGTTCGAGCCGGGCCGCTCCATCGTGGCCAACGCCGGCGCACTGCTGACCCGCGTGGAGTACCTCAAGCACACCGCGCACAAGGACTTCGCCATCATCGACGCGGCGATGAACGACCTGATCCGCCCGGCGCTGTACCAGGCCTGGATGGACGTTACCGCGGTGCAGCCGCGCCAGGGCGAAGCCCGCAACTACGACCTGGTCGGACCGATCTGCGAGACCGGCGACTTCCTCGCCAAGAACCGCGAGCTGGTGCTGGCCGAAGGCGACCTGCTGGCCGTGCGCTCGGCCGGGGCCTATGGTTTCGTCATGAGCTCCAACTACAACACCCGCGGCCGCGCCGCCGAGGTGCTGGTGGACGGTGAACAGGCGCACCTGGTGCGCCGCCGCGAGAGCATCGAGGAACTCTACGCTGGCGAGAGCCTGCTGCCGCCCGACCGGGAGGCCTGAGCATGCTGCTGCGCTTCACCAAGATGCACGGCCTGGGTAACGACTTCATGGTCCTCGACCTGATCAGCCAGCACGCGCATATCCAGCCCAAGCACGCCAAGGCCTGGGGCAACCGCCACACCGGCATCGGCTTCGACCAGCTGCTGCTGGTCGAGGCACCGACCAACCCGGACGTGGACTTCCGCTACCGCATCTTCAACTCCGACGGCTCGGAAGTGGAGCAGTGCGGCAACGGCGCGCGCTGCTTCGCCCGCTTCGTGCAGGACAAGCGCCTGACCGCGAAGAAGCGCATCCGCGTGGAGACCAAGGGCGGCATCATCGAACTCAACCTGCGCCCGGACGGCCAGGTCACCGTCGACATGGGCGCGCCGCGCCTCGAGCCCAAGCTGATCCCGTTCCAGGCCGAGACCGAGGCGCTGAGCTACCAGGTCGAGGTGGACGGGCAGAGCCACGCGCTGGCCGCCGTGTCCATGGGCAACCCGCATGCCGTGCTGCGCGTCGACTGTGTCGACAGCGCACCGGTGCATGAGCTGGGCCCCAAGCTGGAACACCATCCGCGCTTCCCGCAGCGGGTCAATGTCGGCTTCCTGCAAATCCTCGACCGCCAGCAGGCGCGCCTGCGCGTGTGGGAGCGCGGCGCCGGCGAGACCCAGGCCTGCGGCACCGGCGCCTGCGCCGCCGCGGTGGCCGCCATCCGCCAGGGCTGGATGGACTCGCCGCTGCAGCTGGAGCTGCCGGGCGGCAAACTGTCCATCGAGTGGGCAGGCCCGGGCCAGCCGGTTATGATGACCGGACCCGCCGTTCGCGTGTACGAAGGACAGGTTCGTCTATGAGTGAACAGGATCAGACTCCGCTGAATGCCGAAGCCGTCGCCTCCTACCTGCGCCAGCACCCGGAATTCTTCGTCGACCACGAGGAGCTGATCCCCGAGCTGCGCATTCCGCACCAGCCCGGCACTGCGGTGTCGCTGGTCGAGCGCCAGGTACGCCTGCTGCGCGAACGCAACATCGAGATGCGCCACCGCCTGTCGCAGCTGATGGACGTGGCCCGCGACAACGACCGCCTGTTCGACAAGACCCGCCGCCTGGTCCTCGACCTGCTCGACGCCGGCAGCCTGGAAGAGGTGATCGGTGCGGTGGAGGACAGCCTGCGCCATGAGTTCCAGGTGCCCTTCGTCGGTCTGATCCTGTTCAGCGAGACGCCGCTGGGCGTCGGCCGCTCGGTCAGCTCGGCCGAGGCCCACCAGGCCATCGGCGGCCTGCTCGGCGCCGGCAAGACCACCTGCGGCGTGCTGCGCCCGCACGAGCTGGAATTCCTCTTCGGTGCGGCCGACGGCGCTCAGGTCGGCTCGGCCGCCGTGGTCAGCCTCAGCCACCAGGGCCTGCACGGCGTGCTGGCCATCGGCAGCCCGGACCCGCAACACTACAAGAGCAGCCTCGGCACCCTGTTCCTCGGCTACGTCGCCGAGGTGCTGGCGCGCGTCCTGCCCGGCTTCGCCGCGCCGCTGCGCTCGGTACGTTGAAAGCAGCGGCAAGCCTCGAGCTGCAAGCCGCAAGAGCAGCCACGCGCCGCTTCACTTGGAGCTTGAAGCTTGAAGCTTGCCGCTGATCTAGACGCCTACCTCGACCACCTGCGCAGCGAGCGCCAGGTGTCCGCGCACACCCTCGACGGCTACCGCCGCGACCTGCTCAAGGTGCTGGCCCTGTGCGAGAAGCACGCCATCGCCAGCTGGGCCGACCTCGACACCCGCAGCCTGCGCGGCTTCGTCGCCCGCCTGCACGCCCAGGGCCAGTCCAGCCGCTCGCTGGCGCGGCTGCTCTCGGCGCTGCGCGGCTTCTACCGCTACCTGGGTCGCGAAGGCCTGTGCCGCCACGACCCGGCCAGCGGCCTGTCCGCGCCCAAGGGCGAACGCCGGCTGCCGCGCGCGCTGGACGCCGACCGCACGGCGCAGCTGCTCGATGGCGGCGTGGAGGACGACTTCCTCGCCCGCCGCGACCAGGCCATGCTCGAGCTGTTCTACTCCTCCGGCCTGCGCCTGTCCGAGCTGGTCGGCCTGGACCTCGGCCAGCTGGACCTTTCCGCCGGTCTGGTGCGGGTGCTCGGCAAGGGCAACAAGGCCCGCGAGCTGCCGGTCGGGCGCAAGGCGCGCGAGGCCATCGAGGCCTGGCTGCCGCTGCGCGCGCTGAGCGCCCCGGCGGACGGCGCGCTGTTCGTCGGCCGCCAGGGTCGGCGCCTGACCCCGCGCGCGGTGCAGCTGCGGGTGCGCCAGGCCGGCGTGCGCGAACTGGGCCAGCACCTGCATCCGCATATGCTCAGGCACTCCTTCGCCAGCCATATGCTGGAGTCCTCGCAGGACCTGCGCGCCGTGCAGGAGCTGCTCGGCCACGCCGATATCGCCACCACCCAGGTCTATACCCACCTGGACTTCCAGCACCTGGCCAAGGTCTACGACGGCGCCCACCCAAGGGCCAAACGCAAGAGCGAATCCTCATGAGCATCCGCCTGGTCACCTTCGACCTCGACGACACCCTGTGGGATGTCACCCCGGTGATGCACGGCGCCGAGGCGGCGCTGCGCGACTGGCTGGCCAGCGCCGCGCCGCGCCTGGGACCGGTGCCGATCGAACACCTGTGGGCCATCCGCGCGCGCCTGCTGGGCGCCGAGCCGATGCTCAAGCATCGCCTCAGCGAGCTGCGCCGGCGCATCCTGCTGCATGCCCTGGAGGATGCCGGCTACCCGAACGCCGAAGCCCGGGAGCTGGCCGAGCAGGGCTTCCAGGTGTTCCTCGCCGCGCGCCACCGGGTCGAGTTCTTCCCCGATGTGCACCGCACCCTCGAACACCTGGCCGGGCGCTATATCCTCGGTGTGATCACCAACGGCAATGCCGAGGTCGCGCGCCTGGGCATCGCCGACTACTTCCGCTTCGCCGTCAGCGCCGAGGAACTGGGTATCGGCAAGCCCGACGCCCAACCCTTCCGCACCGCCCTGCGCCGCGCCGGGGTGGACGCCGCCGAGGCCGTGCATATCGGCGACCATCCCGGCGACGACATCGCCGGCGCCCGCGCCGCCGGCCTGCGCGCCATCTGGTTCAACCCGCAGGGCAAGGACTGGACCGGCGAGGCCGAGCCGAGCGCGCAGATCCGCCGCCTGACCGAGCTGCCGGGACTGCTGGCGAGCTGGGATGCGCGAGCCCCCCTCGAGGCCCCGCCCGGTTAACGCCTGCTGCCGTTTCGCCGCGCCAACCCCCAGCCCTCGTGCACGACGACGCCCGTATCGCTAGATACGGGCGCCGCCTTCGCAACCATCAGCCGCGCTGCGGCGCCGGCTGCTGCTGGGTGATGCAGTGGATATTGCCGCCGCCGAGCAGGATCTCGCGGCCCGGCACCATCACCACGCGGTGCTCGGGGAACACGCGCCTGAGGATGGCCTCGGCCTCGGCGTCCTTGGCATCGCCGAACCTGGGCGCGACGATGCCGCCGTTGACGATCAGGAAGTTGACGTAGGAGCCGGCCAGGCGGATCGACGGATCGCGCTCCTGGCTGCCATCGGCGGCGTCGACCCCGGCGCACTCCTCTTCGCTCGCGTGGATCGGCCCGGGAATCGGCATCTTGTGCACCACCAGCTGCCGGCCCTTGGCGTCGCGCGCCGCCTCCAGCACCTTCATCGCCGCCTGGCAGCGCGGATAGTTGGGGTCGCTGGCGTCGTCGGTCCAGGCCAGCAGCACTTCGCCCGGACGCACGTAGCAACAGAAGTTGTCGACATGGCCGTCGGTCTCGTCGTTGAACAGGCCGTCCGGCAGCCAGATCACGGTGTCGATGGCCAGATGCTCGCGCAGCAGCGCCTCGATCTCTTCGCGGCCCAGGTGCGGATTGCGGTTGCGGTTCAGCAGGCACTCCTCGGTGGTGATCAGGGTGCCCTCGCCGTCGACATGGATCGAGCCGCCCTCCAGCACGAAGCCTTCGGTGCGGTAACGGGCGCAGCGCTCGATCTCGAGAATCTTGCGCGCCACCTGGTCGTCGCGCTGCCAGGGCCAGTACAGGCCGCCGTCGAAGCCGCCCCAGGCGTTGAAGGTCCAGTCCACCCCGCGCACTTCGCCGGCGTTATTGGTGACGAAGGTCGGCCCGGTGTCGCGCACCCAGGCGTCGTCGGTGCTGATCTCGACCAGACGGATATTGTCCTCGCCGAGGCGCGCGCGGGCATTCTCGTACTGGCCGGCGCTGACGCAGACGGTCACCGGCTCGAACTGGGCGATGGCCCTGGCCACCGCGGCGAAGGCGGCCTGCGCCGGCTTGCCGCCGAGGCGCCAGTTGTCCGGGCGCTCGGGCCAGACCATCCAGGTCTGGCTGTGCGGTTCCCACTCGGCGGGCATGCGGAAACCGTCGGCGCGGGGGGTGCTGTTGAGTGTGGTCATAGCGATGGTCCGTGAGAAGAGCGCCGCCCCCTCGGGAGGCCCGGCAGCGGTGGAGGGTTCGAAGGCCAGCCGTTCTGGGACGCGCGGGGTCGGACAGACGACTAACGCCTGCTTTATATCCGATAAAAATCGATAATAAAAGAGCCAATACCCTACAGCGAGACGAATGAAATGCCTACTCACTGATAAATATCGACTCGCAGTCACTTGAGACGGGCTCTTCGTCCGCGCCAGCAACAGCATAGCCGCGGATAACACATCAGAAGCAGAAGGCCGACAGATATCGATCAGCCCAGGGGCCGCTCGCGTCTGGGCAGGGCCGGCGGCAGGTACAGGCCGAGATAGGCGTCGAACACCCGCATGCCTTCCTCGGCCAGGCGCGGGGTGATCTCGCCGTGCAGCTGCACGGAGCGGGCGTAGACCCGGTCGCCCAGCTCCATGGCCAGGGCGAACACGTCGACGTCGGCCGGCAGCTGCGGCAGCGGGAAGTGGCGGTCGAACAACTGCTGCATCAGGCGCCCCAGCTCCAGGTCGTGCTGGCGGTCGGCCTGGGTCACCTCGGACAGGCCGTGCTGGGCCAGGATCAGCTGGCGTGCGGCGCTGTCACCGGCATAGATGCTCAGCATGCGCTGTTCGACGATGCGCGACAGATCGCGCCAGTCGCGCAGCGCGGCGTGCTCCACCGGCTGCAGCAGGCAGTCGCGAAAGGCGGCATGCACGTCGGCGGTCAGTGCCTCGAGCAGGGCCGGCACGCTGGCGAAAAAGTGGTACACCGAAGACGGCGGAATGTCCGCGCGCTCGGCCACCGCATAGATGGTCAGGCCGGAGAAGCCCTGGCTGCCGAGCAGTTCACGGGCGGCCGCGAGAATCTGGTCGATACGCGCCTGGCTGCTGGCGCGGGGCTTGCGCGGGCTGGCGGGACGGGGCATGCGGTTCTCCTGTCCGAGGAAGGCGCTATTGGACGCCAGCCGGCCCGCGTAGGCAAGCCGCCATTGCACGGGCTCCCGCAGGCGCGTCGCGCTGGGGTAGACTGGCTCGCCCCGCCACCCTTGCATAAGAACGCCCGCAATGCTCGAACAGTACGTGAAGATGATGCTCACCTCGCGCGTCTATGACGTCGCGGTGGAAACCCCGCTGCAATCCGCCCGCCAGCTCACCGAGCGGCTGGGCAACCAGATTCTGCTCAAGCGCGAGGATCTGCAGCCGGTGTACTCGTTCAAGATTCGCGGCGCCTACAACAAGCTGGCCCAGCTCAGCGCCGAGGAACTGGAGCGCGGCGTGGTCACCGCTTCGGCCGGCAACCATGCCCAGGGCCTGGCCCTGGCGGCCAAGCATCTGGGCGTGAAGGCGACCATCGTCATGCCGCGCACCACCCCGGAACTGAAAGTCCAGGGCGTGCGCTCGCGCGGCGGCAAGGTGGTGCTGCACGGCGACGCCTTCCCCGAGGCGCTGGCGCATTCGCTGAAGCTGGTGGAGGAGAAGGGCTACACCTACATCCACCCCTACGACGACCCGCTGGTGATCGCCGGGCAGGGCACGGTGGCCATGGAGATCCTGCGCCAGCAGCCGGGCCAGCTGGATGCCATCTTCGTTCCGGTCGGCGGCGGCGGCCTGATCGCCGGCATCGCCGCCTACGTCAAATACCTGCGCCCGGACATCAAGGTCCTAGGCGTCGAGCCGGACGACTCCAACTGCCTGCAGGCGGCCATGGCCGCCGGCACCCGCGTAGTGCTGCCGCAGGTCGGGCTGTTCGCCGACGGCGTGGCGGTGGCGCAGATCGGCGCGCACTGCTTCGACGTCTGCCGCCAGCATGTGGACGAGGTGATCACCGTCAGCACCGACGAGATCTGCGCGGCGATCAAGGACATCTACGACGACACCCGCTCGATCACCGAGCCGGCCGGCGCCCTGGCCGTGGCCGGAATCAAGAAGTACGTGGAGCGCGAGGGCGTGCAGGGCCAGGTGCTGGTCGGTATCGACTCCGGCGCCAACATCAACTTCGACCGCCTGCGCCATGTGGCCGAGCGCGCCGAACTGGGCGAGAAGCGCGAGGCGATCATCGCCGTGACCATCCCCGAGCGCCCGGGCAGCTTCAAGGCCTTCTGCGAGGCGATCGGCAAACGCCAGATCACCGAGTTCAACTACCGCTACCACAACGACCGCGAGGCGCACATCTTCGTCGGCGTGCAGACCCACCCGGAGAACGACCCGCGCGAGGCGCTGGTGGCGAGCCTGCGCGAGCAGGGCTTCCCGGTACTGGACCTGACCGACAACGAACTGGCCAAGCTGCATATCCGCCACACCGTGGGCGGCCACGCGGCGGCGGTGTCGGACGAGGTGGTGTTCCGCTTCGAGTTCCCCGAGCGCCCGGGCGCGCTGTTCAACTTCCTCAACCGCCTGGGCGGACGCTGGAACATCAGCATGTTCCACTATCGCAACCACGGCGCCGCCGACGGCCGCGTGCTGGCCGCCCTGCAGGTGCCGGCGGAGGAGCGCGAGCAGATTCCGGCAGCCTTCGACGCGATCGGCTACCCCTACTGGAACGAGACCGACAACCCGGCCTACAAGCTGTTCCTCGGCTGACGGAGCACGGTGATGGAACACTATCAGTTGCTGAAGTACGCCCACCTGATCCCCGCCGTGCTGCTGTTGGCCGGCGTCGTCGCCCACTGCTTCATGCTGTGGAAGGCGCATCGCGCGGGCGACGTCGCCGTGCTCAGCCGCAAGCTGCGCGTCACCCGCCACTACAGCCTGCCGGCCCTGGGCCTGGTGGCGCTGAGCCTGCCGGTCAGCGGCTGGTGGCTGGTGCACCTAGTCGGCCTGTCGCTGGGCGCCAGCTGGCTGCTGTATAGCGCCAAGCTGTTCGGCCTGCTGATGCTGTTTGGCCTGCTGCTGCACGATCGCCTGGGCGCCTGGCAGAAAGCGGTCGCCGCGGGTGACGTGCCGCAGCGCCTGCTGCGCTTCGTGGTCGCCTATGCCGCGCTACTGCTGGTCCTGCTGCTGGCGATCTTCGCCCTGATGGGGGCCAAGCCGGCCTGACACCGGCCCACGCGATGACCCTGTACCTGCTGCTCAAGACCCTGCATATCCTCTCCGCCACCCTGCTGTTCGGCACCGGGCTGGGCTCGGCCTATTACGCGCTGCGCGCCTGGCGCAGCGGGCGGGTCGAGGTGATAGCGGTGACCTTCCGCCACCTGGTCACCGCCGACTGGCTGTTTATCGCCACCAGCGCGGTGTTTCAGCCGCTCTCCGGCCTGGCCCTGACCAGGGTCGCCGGCTGGCCGCTAAGCCAGAACTGGCTGCTATGGAGCCTGGGCCTGTTCGTGCTGGCCGGGCTGTGCTGGCTGCCGGTGCTGTGGCTGCAGATGCGGGTACGCGATATGGCCAGCGCAGCCCTGCAGGGCGACGGCGAGCTGCCGGAACGGGCGCAGCGCTATATGCGCATCTGGTTCGTATTGGGCTGGCCGGCCTTTATCGCCTTTATCGCGATCTTCTGGCTGATGGTGGCCAAACCGCTCTAGCCGGCCAGCGGTAGTCCCTGGCAGAAACGCAGACCACCCAGGCGCTCGGCCACATCGGCGCCGTCCAGCTCGAAACACAGATCCAGGCGCAGCCGTTCTCCGCCACGCTGCAGCCGTTCGGCGCGGAAGTAGTAGCGGCCGCGATACTCGGCCAGGCGCACCGGCAACTCCAGCGGTTGCTGCCAGCAGCTCAGGGCGAAACCCTGCCCCTGCAGCCAGGCCAGCAGGGCATTGACCGCTGCGTCCTCGGCCGGCAGCAACAGGTCGATATCCGCGGGCCAGGGCCGCGCCGCATCTTCCAGCCAGGCGGCGAAGCTGCCGAACAGGGCGAAGCGCAGGCCGGCCGCCTGCATGGCCCGCAGTAGCGCCAGCCCGGCTTCCGGGGCCGGCGCCTCGGCCTGCTTGCGCAGGATCAGGGCGTACTCGTGACTGCGATCGCTGTGGCAACTCATCGGCGCCAGCGCCTCGACCGGCTTGGGATAGAGCAGGACGCGCTCCTCGCACAGCTGCAACTGCCCGGCCAGCAGCCTGGCCACGTCCCAGGCCAGGGGCAGCATCTGCCCGCCCAGCTGCGGGTTCTCGGCCATGACGATGCAGTAGCGCCCCGGCGCCAGCAGCTGGCGGATCAGGCGCAAGCGCTCGCCGAGACGCTGCAGATAACCGGCGTAGTCGGCACTGGCATACAGCTGGTCGGGGTCGCCCGAGGCCCAGCCGCAACCGAAGTAGGGGATGTTGGTCAGGCACAGATCGATGCCGCCCTGCGGCGGCTCGCGCAGGATGTCGGCGGCAACCACCCGCTGCGCCATGGCGCCATGCCGGGCCAGGCGCTCGCGGGCCAGCTCGGCGCGCGCCGGGTCGATCTCGTAGCCCAACCCGGCGCGTTCCTCAAGGTGGGCGGCCAGCAATGTGCTGGCGAAGCCGCAGAAAGGATCCAGCACCCGCTCGCCGGGCCGCGAGAACTGGCGGATAAACGGGCGCATCTGCTCCACCCAGCCGCAGTCACGGGCGGCGAAGGGGTCGCGCCGGCGCAGGTCGTCGGGCAGCCGCCAGCGCGGGTCCTCCTGCTCCAGCAGCATCCAGCTACGGCTATCCATGCCCCGTCTCCAGCAGGACATCCCGGCCCGGCTGCCAGCCGGCGCAGAGCTGGCCGTTGGCGAAGTACACCAGCTTGTAGACCCGGTCCTCGGCGTGCCGCCGGTGCATGACGCGATAGTCCGAGCACTCGAAGACCACCTGCAGGCCGCTGCGATGGCGCAAGCGCAGGTTCCAGAAGTAGTAGCCGTCGGTCAGCGCCTGCGGCGCCAGGCCCAGCTCGCGGTCATCCAGGCAGGCCTGCAGCAGCGGCTCCAGGCTCACCCGCCGCTCCTCCACATAGCGCGCCGTGGCATTGGCCCGGTAGCCCTGGTCCAGGCGCGACAGCTCGCGGAAGATGACGCCGCAGACGCCGAGCCGCGCCGCCCAGTCCAGATAACGGGCCACGCCCTGCGGGGAGTCGATGCCGCCGCGTTGCAGCAGACACACCAGCTGCACCGGGAAACGCCCGGCGACATCGCGCAGCAGGGCGTGAAAGCCCTCGCCGCCGGCCACCGCCAGCCCCGGACGAAAGCGCATGATGCGCTGGTTGGCTTCGGCCTCGTGATGGTGGCGCGACAGCTCCAGCCAGGACAGGCCGAAACGCTCCAGCGCCGTCAGCAGCTGCGCGCCGCGCGCGGCCGCCAGACCGGCGCCGTTGGAGTAGAGCACGCGCTGCTCGACGTCCGGCAGGTCGGCCGGATCGCTCAGGCACGCCAGCAGCTGCAGCAGCCAGTCGGCATCGTCGCTGGCCTCCAGGCCGGACAGCGAATAGGAACGGGGCAGCCCCCGCAGTTCGCCGAGCGCCTGGCGCAGACCGGCGAAATAGCGGGCATCCGGGCGCAACAGCGCCGGCGTGGGCGCGCCATCGAGCCGGCGCAGGTTTTCCGAGCAGAAATGGCAACGCGCCGAGCAGGGCGCGCTGGCCGCGTAGGGCGTGAGCGTCAGCGGCTGGGCAAACAGATGTTCACGCCCGGCGAGGCGATGCCGGCGCCAGCGCCGGGCGTCCTCGCCGGGCGCCCGGCGGATCAGCGCCAGACCGTCGGCCAGCAGCCGCCTGGCCAGCGCCGAACCGAGCATGGCCGACGCCACATCGCTGGCGATCAGTGAAGCGGGGCTGACATCCATGTCGGCAGGGCTCAGTCGCGCAGGCTGAGCACCGGCCAGCCGCGCGCCACGGCGATGGCGCGCAGGCTGTCGTCGGGGTCGACCGCCACCGGCTGGCTCACCGCCTCGAGCAGCGGCAGGTCGTTGCGCGAGTCGCTGTAGAAGCAGGCGCCGTCCAGGCTGTGACCGGTCTCGGCCAGCCATTGGTTCAGACGCACCACCTTGCCCTGCTGATAGCAGGGCACGCCCTCCACCTGGCCGGTGTAGCGTCCATCGCGCATGCCGCACTCGGTGGCGATCAGGGTATCCACGCCCAGGCGCGCGGCGATGGGCGCGGTGACGAAGCGATTGGTGGCGGTGATGATCACCAGCTTGTCGCCGGCCTCGCGGTGCTGGCGCAGCAGCGCCTCGCCCTTGGCCAGGATC
The DNA here is from genome assembly GCF_039888625.1 of Pseudomonas sp. CAU 1711. Classification (NCBI taxonomy): domain Bacteria; kingdom Pseudomonadati; phylum Pseudomonadota; class Gammaproteobacteria; order Pseudomonadales; family Pseudomonadaceae; genus Pseudomonas; species Pseudomonas sp. CAU 1711. The sequence continues at coordinate 106,264 of NZ_JBDQQT010000014.1, read as the reverse complement.
AGCGGCTCGATCACCTCGGCCATGAACTCGGCCTGCCAGCGCGCCAGCTCGGCGGCCTCGGTGCGCGCCAGCACGGCCTGGGTGAAGCTCTGGTAGGCCACCACATCGAGCCGGCCGGCGCAGTAGTCGGCGTAGAAGGCATCGTTGCGCGCGCGGTACTCGGCGGCATCGACCCGCCCGCTCTCGCAGAGGAATTCGCCCCAGCTGTGGTCGCTGTCGCCGGCGAGCAGGGTGTTGTCGAGGTCGAAGAGGGCTAGGCGCACGGGAATACCTGAATCGATACGGCCAAAAGGGCCGCCAGAATAGCCGTTTTCGTCCCCCCTGCCCACGGCAGAGAGCCCGCGTTTGCTGCGCCCGCGGCCTTTGTGGAACAATGCCGAAACTTGCGTTTTCGAGGTGCTGTGTCGTGATCGATTCCGATGGTTTTCGCCCCAATGTCGGCATCATCCTGACCAATGATGTCGGCCAAGTGCTGTGGGCCCGGCGCATCAACCAGGATGCCTGGCAATTTCCCCAGGGCGGCATCAACCCCAACGAGTCGGCCGAGCAGGCGCTGTACCGCGAGTTGCACGAGGAAGTCGGCCTGGAGCAGCGGGATGTGAAGATTCTCGCCTGCACCCGTGGCTGGTTGCGTTATCGTCTGCCGCAGCGCCTGGTGCGCACCCACAGCCAGCCGCTGTGCATCGGGCAGAAACAGAAGTGGTTCCTGCTCAAGCTGGTCGGCGACGAGAACCGGGTGCGCATGGACCTGACCGGCAAGCCGGAGTTCGACGGCTGGCGCTGGGTCAGCTACTGGTACCCGCTGAACCAGGTGGTGACGTTCAAGCGCGAGGTCTACCGCCGCGCCCTCAAGGAATTAGCCCCGCGCCTGCCGGTGCGCGACTGACGGAAGCCCGCATGCTCAATATCCTGCGCAAGATCGTCCAGGAAGTTAACGCCGCCAAGGATCTCCGGGCGGCGCTGACGATCATCGTGCAGCGGGTCAAGGAGGCCATGGGCAGCCACGTCTGCTCGGTCTACCTGCTCGACCCGGAGAGCAACCGCTTCGTCCTGATGGCCACCGACGGCCTCAACAAGCGCTCCATCGGCAAGGTCAGCATGGCGCCCAACGAGGGCCTGGTCGGCCTGGTCGGCACCCGCGAGGAGCCGCTCAATCTCGAGCACGCCTCCGAGCACCCGCGCTATCTGTACTTCCCCGAGACCGGCGAGGAACGCTACGCCTCCTTCCTCGGCGCGCCGATCATCCACCACCGCCGGGTGATGGGCGTGCTGGTGGTGCAGCAGCGCGACCGCCGCCAGTTCGACGAGGGCGAGGAAGCCTTCCTGGTCACCATGAGCGCGCAGCTCGCCGGGGTGATCGCCCACGCCGAGGCCACCGGCTCGATCCGCGGCCTGGGCAAGCTCGGCAAGGGCATCCAGGAGACCCGCTTCGTCGGCGTGCCCGGCGCCCCCGGCGCGGCCGTGGGCAGCGCCGTGGTGGTACTGCCGCCGGCCGACCTGGACGTGGTGCCGGACAAGAGCATCGACGACATCGAGGCCGAGCTGGCGCTGTTCGGCAAGGCCCTGGACTGGGTACGCGAGGACATGCAGGAGCTGTCCGAGAAGCTCGCCAGCCAGCTGCGCAAGGAGGAGCTGGCGCTGTTCGACGTGTACCTGATGATGCTCGACGACAACGCCCTCGGCAACGAGGTGCGCAAGGTCATCGAGACCGGCCAGTGGGCCCAGGGCGCGCTGCGCCAGGTGGTCAACGAGCACGTCTCGCGCTTCGAGCTGATGGACGACGCCTACCTGCGCGAGCGCGCCGCCGACGTGCGCGACCTCGGTCGCCGCCTGCTCGCCTACCTGCAGGAGGAGCGCAAGCAGACCCTGGTCTACCCGGACAACAGCATTCTGGTCAGCGAGGAACTGTCGCCGGCCATGCTCGGCCTGGTGCCGGAGGGCAAGCTGGTCGGCCTGGTCTCGGTGACAGGCTCGGGCAACTCGCACGTGGCCATCCTCGCCCGCGCCATGGGCATCCCCACGGTGATGGGCGCGGTCGACCTGCCCTACTCCAAGGTCGACGGCATCGAGATGATAGTCGACGGCTACCACGGCGAGGTCTTCACCAACCCCAGCGAGAGCCTGCGCAAGCAGTACGCCGAGGTGGTCGAGGAGGAGCGCCAGCTGGCCCAGGGCCTCGACGCGCTGCGCGAGTTGCCCTGCGAGACCCTCGATGGCCAGCGCCTGCCGCTGTGGGTCAACACCGGCCTGCTGGCAGACGTCAAGCGCGCCCAGGAGCGCGGCGCCGAGGGCGTCGGCCTGTACCGCACGGAAGTGCCGTTCATGAACGGCGAGCGCTTCCCCAGCGAGAAGGAGCAGCTGGCCACCTACCGCGAGCAGCTGCAGGCCTTCCATCCGCTGCCGGTGACCATGCGCACCCTCGACATCGGCGGCGACAAGGCACTGTCCTACTTCCCGATCAAGGAAGAGAACCCCTTCCTCGGCTGGCGCGGCATCCGCGTCACCCTCGACCACCCGGAGATCTTCCTGGTCCAGGTGCGCGCCATGCTCAAGGCCAGCGAGGGTCTGAACAACCTGCGCATCCTGCTGCCGATGATCTCCGGCCTGCAGGAACTGGAAGAGTCCCTGCACCTGATCCACCGCGCCTGGGGCGAGGTGCGCGACGAGGGCGTGGATATCCCCATGCCACCGGTGGGGGTGATGATCGAGATTCCCGCCGCCGTCTACCAGGTCCGCGAGATGGCACGCCAGGTCGACTTCCTCTCGGTCGGCTCCAACGACCTGACCCAGTACCTGCTGGCGGTGGACCGCAACAACCCGCGCGTGGCCGACCTCTACGACTTCCTCCACCCGGCGGTGCTGGGCGCGCTGCGCCTGGTGGTCGACGGTGCGCATGCCGAAGGCAAGCCGGTAAGCATCTGCGGCGAGATGGCCGGCGACCCGGCCTGCGCCGTGCTGCTGCTGGCCATGGGCTTCGACAGCCTGTCGATGAACGCCACCAACCTGCCCAAGGTCAAGTGGCTGCTGCGCCAGATCAGCTCGAACAAGGCCCGCGAGCTGCTCGAACAGCTGATGCGCATCGACAACCCGCAGGTGATCCACAGCTCGCTGCACCTGGCCCTGCGCAACCTCGGCCTGGGCCGGGTGATCAATCCGGCGGCGACCATCCAGAGCTGAGCCCGAACCCAGAAATGAAAAAACCCGCCGATTGGCGGGTTTTTCGCAAGGACCGGATCAATTACTTGATCTTGGCTTCCTTGTAGGTCACGTGCTTGCGGACGACCGGATCGTACTTCTTGATCTCGATCTTGTCCGGGGTGGTGCGCTTGTTCTTGTCGGTGGTGTAGAAGTGGCCGGTACCGGCGCTGGACACCAAACGGATCAGTTCACGCATGATTAGCTCCTTAAACCTTTTCGCCGCGGGCGCGCAGTTCGGACAGAACTACGTCGATGCCACGCTTGTCGATGATGCGCATGCCCTTGGCGGAAACGCGCAGACGCACGAAGCGCTTCTCGGACTCGACCCAGAAGCGATGGTGCTGCAGGTTCGGCAGGAAACGACGACGGGTTTTGTTGTTCGCGTGGGAAATGTTGTTCCCGGTTACCGGACCCTTACCGGTAACTTGACAGACTCTCGACATGCCTCAGCCCTCTAAACCACATGCCCAACCCGGCATGGGTTGGCCGCTTGAACTCAATAGTCATTTGGCGCTCAGCGCCGCGTTTCTCGGGGGTCTTACCGGCGCTTTGCGTCGCCGCTTGACCGGGCCCCTAGAAAAGAGCGCTGCTTTATACCAGAACAGCCACCCCCTCGCAAGAATTGCCGCGCTTCGCCGACACCGGGCGGAGCCTGGAGCGCCACACCATCGCCCTCGGCGGTGGGCGACCGCTCGTCGCCGGATTTCGTTGTCCACCTCCCTGCATTGGTCTAGGGTTGGGCTCTCGTCGATCGGAGGACACGCGATGCGCCTTGCCACCCTGCCCCTGCTGCTCGCCCCGCTGCTGAGCCAGGCCGCCACCCTCAGCGTCTGCAGCGAAGCCAGCCCGGATGGTTTCGACGTGGTGCAGTACAACTCGCTGACCACCACCAATGCCTCGGCCGACGTGCTGATGAACCGCCTGCTCGACTACGACGCCGCAGCCGGCCAGCTGGTGCCCAGCCTGGCCGAGCGCTGGGAGGCCTCCGCCGACGGCCTGAGCTGGACCTTCCAGCTGCGCCCCGGGGTGAAATTCCAGCGCACCGAGTGGTTCACCCCAAGCCGCGAGATGAACGCCGACGACGTGCTGTTCAGCTTCCGGCGCATGCTCGACCCCGCGCACCCCTGGCACCAGGTGGCCGCCAGCGGCTATCCGCACGCCCAGTCGATGCAGTGGCCGAGCCTGATCGAACGCATCGAGTCGCCCACGCCGATGAGCGTGCGCTTCGTGCTCAAGCACCCGGACGCCACCTTCCTCGCCACCCTGAGCATGGGCTTCGCCTCCATCTATAGCGCCGAATACGCCGACCAGCTGCTGGCCGCAGGCACACCGGAAAAGCTCAACAGCCAGCCGGTGGGCACCGGCCCCTTCCTGCTCAAGCGCTTCCAGAAGGATGCGGCGATCCGCTACACGGCCAACCCGGACTATTTCGCCGGCAAGCCGGCCGTCGACGCCCTGGTGTTCGCCATCACCCCCGACGCCAATGTGCGCCTGCAGAAGCTCAAGCGCGGCGAGTGCCAGATCGCCCTGTCGCCCAAGCCGCTGGACGTGCAGGCCGCGCGCACGGACAGCCACCTGGCAGTTAGTGAGACCCCTGCCTTTATGACCGCCTTCGTCGCCCTCAACAGCCAGCATCCGCCGCTGGACAAGCCGCAGGTGCGCCAGGCCATCAACCTGGCCTTCGACAAGGCCAGCTACCTCGACGCAGTGTTCGCCGGCAGCGCCAGCGCGGCCGAAGCCCCCTACCCGCCGAACACCTGGAGCCATGCCAGGGACCTGCCGGGCTACGCCCATGATCCGGCCAGGGCCCGCGCGCTGCTGGCCGAGGCCGGCCTGGCGGAAGGCTTCGCGACCACCATCTGGACCCGCCCCTCGGGCAGCCTGCTGAATCCCAACCCGACCCTCGGCGCCCAGCTGCTGCAGGCCGACCTGGCCAAGGTCGGTATCCGCGCCGAGATCCGCGTGATCGAGTGGGGCGAGCTGATCCGCCGGGCCAAGGCCGGCGAACACGACCTGCTGTTCATGGGCTGGGCCGGCGACAATGGCGACCCGGACAACTTCCTCACCCCGCAGTTCGCCTGCGCCTCGCTGCAGTCCGGGCTGAACTTCGCGCGCTATTGCGACCCGCAGCTGGACAGGCTGATCGCCGAAGGCAAGGCCGTCAGCTCCCAGGAGCGGCGCAGCGCGCTGTACCGCGATGCCCAGGCGCTGATCCAGCAGCAGGCGCTGTGGTTGCCGCTGGCCCACCCGACCGCCTTCGCCCTGCTGCGCAAGGAAGTCGAGGGCTATGCGGTCAGCCCCTTCGGCCGCCAGGACTTCTCCAGGGTCCGCCTGGCGCGCTGAGCGCGGCTACAGCCAACCGCGCTCGGCCAGGGATAGCGGCTCGCCGTCACCGACTATGAAGTGATCGAGCACCCGTACCTCGATCAGGCCGAGCGCCTCCTTCAGCCGCTCGGTGAGCAGGCGGTCGGCCTGGCTGGGCTCGGCCACCCCGGACGGGTGGTTATGCACCAGGATCGCCGCCGCCGCATTGTGCGCCAGGGCCCGCCTGACCACCTGGCGCGGGTAGACGCTGGCGCCGTCGATGGAGCCGAAGAACAGCGCCTCGAAGCAGATCACCCGGTGCTTGGCGTCGAGGAACAGACAACCGAACACCTCGTGCGGCTCGTGGCGCAGGCGCGCCTTGAGGTAGTCGCGCACCGCCTGCGGACTCTCCAGCGCCGAATCGCGCCTGAGCCGTTCGGCCAGATGGCGCCGACCCATCTCCAGCACCGCCTGCAACTGGGCGAACTTGGCCGGCCCCAACCCCAGGCGCTGGCTGAAGCTGCCGAGATCGGCCTCCAGCAGGGCGCGCAGGCCGCCGAAGTCGCTCAGCAGATGGCGCGCCAGGTCCACCGCGCTCTGCCCGGCCACGCCGGTGCGCAGGAAGATCGCCAGCAGCTCGGCGTCGCTCAGCGCCGCCGCCCCCATTTCCAACAACTTCTCCCGCGGGCGCTCCGCCGCGGGCCAATCGCGAATGCTCATGACTTCTCCCTGTCGTGCCGCCCGCTGTTCCACTGCAGGCCCTGTGCTATCTTAGCCCGGCTTTTTCGGCGCGGCGGCCGGCCTGGGGAGGTGTCGTCGTCGCGTTGCCATCCACTGACATTATTAAGGCAGGCCTATGCAGCGGCTGTATCGGAAACGCATCGTCCTGGGCGTCGGCGGCGGCATCGCCGCCTACAAGAGCGCGGAGCTGGTCCGCCGCCTGCGCGACCAGGGCGCCGAGGTGAGGGTGGTGATGACGCGCGGCGGCCGCGAGTTCATCACCCCGCTGACCCTGCAGGCCCTGTCCGGCCACCCGGTGCACCTCGACCTGCTCGACCCGGCCGCCGAGGCCGCCATGGGCCATATCGAGCTGGCCAAGTGGGCCGACCTGGTACTGATCGCCCCGGCCACCGCCGACATCATGGCGCGCCTGGCCCAGGGCGTGGCCGACGACCTGCTGAGCACCCTGGTGCTGGCCACCGACGCCCAGGTCGCCCTGGCGCCGGCGATGAACCAGGCCATGTGGCGCGATGCGGCGACCCAGGCCAATGCCGAGATCCTCACCCAGCGCGGCCTCAAGCTGTTCGGCCCGGCAGCCGGCAGCCAGGCCTGCGGCGACGTCGGCCCCGGGCGCATGCTGGAGGCCGAGGAACTGGCGCAACGCGCCGCCGACTGCTTCCAGTGGCAGGCCCTGACCGGCAGGCATGTGCTGATCACCGCCGGCCCGACCCAGGAAAACATCGACCCGGTGCGTTACATCACCAACCACAGCTCCGGCAAGATGGGCTTCGCCCTGGCCGAGGCCGCCGTCGAGGCCGGTGCCAGGGTGACCCTGGTGACCGGCCCGGTGCACCTGCCAACCCCCGATCGGGTCAACCGCATCGATGTGGTCAGCGCCCGCGACATGCTGGCCGCCTGCGAGGCCGCCATGCCCTGCGACCTGCTGATCGCCTCCGCCGCCGTCGCCGACTACCGCCCCGAGGTGGTGGCCGCGCACAAGATGAAGAAGGACCCCTGCAGCGGCGAGGGCCTGCTCCTGCAACTGGTGCGCAACCCGGACATCCTCGCCACCCTCGCCGGCCGTGAAGATCGCCCTTTCAGCGTGGGCTTCGCCGCAGAAACCGAGAATCTGCTCGGGTATGCTGAGCGCAAGCTGAAGGACAAGAACCTCGACCTGATAGTCGCCAACGACGTGGCCAACCCCAGCATCGGCTTCAACAGCGAGGAAAACGCGATCACCGTGATCGACCGCGACTTGCAGGCCAGCGCCTTCGCCCAGACCAGCAAGAGCAAGATCGCCCGCCAACTGGTGGCCTTCATCGCCGAGCGCCTCAGCCGCGCCTGATCCACTCGTCTACGGAACCCGACATGCACGCTCTGCAAGCCAAGATTCTCGACCCGCGCCTAGGCAGCGACTTCCCCCTGCCGCAGTACGCCACCCCAGGCTCCGCCGGCCTCGACCTGCGCGCCATGCTCAAGCAAGACTGCGTACTGGAACCGGGTCAGACCCTGCTGATCCCCACCGGCCTGTCCATCCATATCGCCGACCCGGGTCTGGCCGCGCTGGTGCTGCCGCGCTCGGGCCTGGGCCACAAGCACGGGGTGGTGCTGGGCAACCTGGTCGGCCTGATCGATTCGGACTACCAGGGCGAGCTGATGGTGTCCTGCTGGAACCGCAGCAACACCGCCTTCACCATCGCCGTCGGCGAGCGCATCGCCCAACTGGTGCTGGTGCCGGTGGTGCAGGCGCACTTCGAACTGGTCGAGGAATTCGACGCCAGCCAACGCGGCGCCGGCGGTTTCGGCCACTCCGGCAGCCACTGACTCGCAAAGGGAGACATGCGTGAAACTGTTCAAGCGTGCAGCCAAGGATAACGAGCAGAACCTCATCACCCCCAGCGCCAAGCCGCCGCGCAAGAACGGCAACGATCCGCAGGCCCTACTGCCCGGCGCCATCGCCGCGCTGCTCGGCATCGGCCTGGGTGCGGCGCTGATCGTCGTCAACCTCAGCGGCGGCGCCCAACAGCAGCAGCAACGGCTGATCGAGGCCTGGGGCGGCAGCCAGGCCAGCGCCCTGCAGCAGGCCCAGCGCCAGCTGCAGGCCGACACCCAGGCCGCGGCCGGCGACCCGACCCTGCTGGCCGCGCTGCACAGCGGCGAGCGCGAGCTGATCGCCAATGCCGAGCGCAGCCTGCTGCGCTGGCAGGGCGTGGTCGACGCCCACCTCAACCTGCCAGGGCAGGCCTCGCTCAACGTCGACCGCCGCGGGCCGATGAACTTCGCCGCGCTGGACATGCTGCGGCGCCTGGAGAGCGGCCAGGCGCCGGCGGTGGAGGCCTACAAGATCGGCGACCGCTGGCTGGCCTACAGCGCCGCCCCGCTGCGCAGCCCGGACAGTGCGCGCGCCCAGGGCACCCTGCTGCTGGTGGTCGATCTCGAACGCCTGCTCGCCACCCTGCCGGCCCTGCCCGCGGACGCCGGCCAGCTGCAGCTTCAGCAGCAGTTCGCCAACGGCGCGCCCCAACTGCTGCTGCAACGCGGCACTCCGGCGGCCGACGGCCAGGCCGTGGCCTTCGACAGCGGCAACCCCAACTGGCGCCTGGAGTTCACCTCTGGTCCGGCCAGCGGCGCCGCCCTGTCGCCTATGATTCTCGCCATCGCCGTGCTACTGAGCCTGGCCGGCGCCCTGCTCGGCCTGATGCTGACCCGCAACCATCTGCTCGGCCGCTTGCGTGGCGACGTGCAACAACTGGCCGGCATGCTCCAGGAACTGGCCGCCGGCAAATCGGTCAAGGCCTTCAGCCTGCATTTCGCCGCTCTGGACGGCCTGGCGCAGAGCCTGGCGCGCCTGCCGCGCGGACGCCAGGAAGCGCCCCGCACCGACAATGGCGCCAGCGCCAACGGCGCGAAGAAGGTCGCACCACCGCCGGTGGAACCGCTGGCCGACCCGCTGTTCCAGGCCACCGACATTCTCGATATCGACATCCTCGACGAGGACCAGGACCTCCTCGGCCTCGACCAACCCGCAATCATGGAAAACGCAGTGCAGAATCCTCCCAAGCTCCCCGCCAGCATCTTCCGCGCCTACGACATCCGTGGCGTGGTCGGCGACACTCTAACCCCCGAAGCCGCCTACTGGATCGGCCGCGCCATCGGCTCCGAGAGCCTGGCCCAGGGCGAACCCAGGGTCGCCGTCGGCCGCGACGGTCGGCTTTCCGGCCCGCAGCTGGTGCAGCAACTGATCCAGGGCCTGCTCGACTGCGGCTGCCAGGTCACCGACATCGGCATGGTGCCGACCCCGGTGCTGTACTTCGCCACCCATGTGCTGGAAGGCAAGTCCGGAGTGATGCTTACCGGCAGCCACAACCCGCCGGACTACAACGGCTTCAAGATCGTCATCGCCGGCGACACCCAGGCGGGCGAACAGATCCAGGCACTGAAGGCGCGCATCGACGGCAACGACCTGGCCAGCGGCGTCGGCAGCGTCGAGCAACTCGACATCCTCGACCGTTACTTCGCCCAGATCCGCGACGACATCGCCATGGCCAAGGCCATGAAGGTGGTGGTCGACTGCGGCAACGGCGTGGCCGGGGTGATCGCCCCCAGGCTGGTCGAGGCCCTGGGCTGCAGCGTGATCCCACTGTACTGCGAGGTGGACGGCACCTTCCCCAACCACCACCCGGACCCGGGCAAGCCGGAGAACCTCAAGGACCTGATCGCCCGCGTGCAGAGCGAAGGCGCCGACCTGGGCCTGGCCTTCGACGGCGACGGCGACCGCGTCGGCGTGGTGACCAACAGGGGCACCATGGTCTTCCCCGATCGCCTGATGATGCTGTTCGCCAAGGATGTGGTGTCGCGCAACCCGGGCGCCGACATCATCTACGACGTCAAGTGCACCCGCCGCCTGGGCGCCCTGATCAGCGGCTACGGCGGCCGCCCGGTGATGTGGAAGACCGGTCACTCGCTGATCAAGAAGAAGATGAAGGAGACCGGCGCCCTGCTGGCCGGCGAGATGAGCGGGCATATCTTCTTCAAGGAGCGCTGGTTCGGCTTCGACGACGGCATCTACAGCGCCGCGCGCCTGCTTGAGGTGCTCAGCCAGGACCGCCGCGACGCCGAGCAGGTGTTCTCCGCCTTCCCGCTGGATATCTCCACCCCGGAAATCAATGTCACGGTCACCGACGAGAGCAAGTTCCGCCTGATCGACCGCCTGCAGCGCGACGGCGTGTGGGGCGAGGCCAACCTGACCACCCTGGACGGCGTGCGCGTCGACTACCCCAAGGGCTGGGGCCTGGTGCGCGCCTCCAACACCACCCCGGTGCTGGTGCTGCGCTTCGAGGCGGAGAGCGAGGACGAGCTCACGCGCATCAAGGAAGTGTTCCGCGCCCAGCTGTACAACGTCGCGCCCGACCTCAACCTGCCGTTCTGACCCGTTTTATGGAGCATCCCATGAACCTCGATCGTGAAGCCGCCGCCCAAGTCGCCAAGGTCCTGTCCGAGGCGCTGCCCTATATCCGCCGCTTCGTCGGCAAGACTCTGGTGATCAAGTACGGCGGCAACGCCATGGAGAGCGACGAGCTGAAGGAAGGCTTCGCCCGCGACATCGTGCTGATGAAGGCGGTCGGCATCAATCCGGTGGTGGTGCACGGCGGCGGCCCGCAGATCGGCGACCTGCTCAAGCGGCTGAGCATCGAGAGCCATTTCATCGACGGCATGCGCGTCACCGACAGCCAGACCATGGACGTGGTGGAGATGGTCCTCGGCGGCCAGGTCAACAAGGACATCGTCAACCTGATCAACCGCCACGGCGGCAGCGCCATCGGCCTGACCGGCAAGGACGCCGAGCTGATCCGCGCCAAGAAGCTCAAGGTCAGCCGCCAGACCCCGGAGATGACCCAGCCGGAGATCATCGATATCGGCCATGTCGGCGAAGTGACCGGAGTCAACACCGAACTGCTCAACATGCTGGTGCACGGCGACTTCATTCCGGTGATCGCCCCCATCGGCGTGGGCGCCGACGGCGAGTCCTACAACATCAACGCCGACCTGGTGGCCGGCAAGGTGGCCGAGGCGCTGAAGGCTGAGAAGCTGATGCTGCTGACCAATATCGCCGGCCTGATGGACAAGCAGGGCGAGGTGCTGACCGGCCTGACCACCGAGCAGGTGGACAGCCTGATCGCCGACGGCACCATCTACGGCGGCATGCTGCCGAAGATCCGCTGCGCCCTGGAGGCGGTGCAGGGCGGCGTGACCAGCGCGCATATCATCGATGGCCGGGTGCCCAATGCGGTACTGCTGGAGATCTTCACCGACAGCGGGGTCGGCACCCTGATCAGCAACCGCAAGCGCCATCACTGATGGCGCCCTGGCTCAGCGCTCGCCGAGCAGCTTGACCAGGCGCGCGCGGTCGGCGGCGAAGGAGGCCTCTGCCGCCTTGCGGCTGTCGCGATAGCGCTGGATATCCTTCTCAGCGTTGGCCTGTTCGACCTTGAGGTTGTCGATCTGCACCAGCAGGTGCTCGGGCACCTGGCGCCCGGCACGCTCGAACTCGGCGGCCTTGCCCTGCAGGTTGCCCTGCTGGATGCGCAGCGAGTGCAGGTTGCTCTGCGCCACACCGATCAGACCATCGAGCTCGGCCAGCTTGCGATCACGGGCGCGGTCGACGTCGGCCGGCTCGGAATAGATGCGCAGCAACTGGGCATCGGACTGGGCCTTGGCCTTCTCCTCGGCCAGCCGCTGGCGCTCCTCCAGGCTCGGCGCCGGGGGCACCACGCGCACCACCCTGCCCTCCGGGCTGAGAACCTCGTAGCCCTTGGAGATATGCTCGGGCGGCACGCCCTGACGGCTCAGAACGACCCGCCCCTGATCGTCCTTGTAGCGGTAGTACTCGGCGCCGCCGGCCGCGAACGCGGCATGCGGCAACACAGAGCAAAACAGGGCCAGGAGTGCGACCGATCTGAGCATGGTGTTCCCTTGTCGTGATTCAGATGCCGTACTGCGCGCGGTAGGCCTCCACCGCCGGCAGGTGTTTCTTCAGATCGGCATCGTCGGCCAGATAATCCAGCACCTGCTGCAACGAGACAATACTGACCACCGGCATGCCGTAATCGCGCTCCACCTCCTGGATCGCCGACAGCTCGCCCTGGCCGCGCTCCTGGCGGTTCAGCGCGATCAGCACGCCGGCCGCCCGGGCACCCTGGGCCTGGATGATCTGCATCACCTCGCGGATCGCGGTGCCGGCGGTGATCACGTCGTCGACTATCATCACCCGCCCGGCCAGCGCTGCGCCGACCAGGGTGCCGCCCTCGCCGTGATCCTTGGCCTCCTTGCGGTTGAAGCACCAGGGCAGGTCGCGCCCGTGCTGCTCGGCCAGCGCCACGGCGGTGGCCGCGGCCAGCGGGATGCCCTTGTAGGCCGGGCCGAACAGCACGTCGAAGTCGATGCCGGCATCGACCAGCGCCGATGCGTAGAAACGCCCCAGCTTGGCCAAGGCCAAGCCGCTGTCGAACAGGCCGGCATTGAAGAAGTAGGGGCTGGTGCGCCCGGACTTGAGGGTGAACTCACCGAAACGCAGCACGCCGCGCTCGATGGCAAACCGGATGAATTCGCGTTGATACGCCTGCATGCAAAGCTCCGCAAGGCACGGATTGGGCTACTGATTTAGCTATGAATTTAGCTAATGGGAATGAGCTCGGGTATCATACACGCTGGTGTTTTTGGGGGCCATTTATGCGGATCATCAGCGTGAACGTGAATGGTATTCAGGCCGCGGTCGAGCGAGGATTGCTCAGCTGGCTGCAGGCCCAGAATGCCGACGTGATCTGCCTGCAGGATACAAGAGTCTCCTCCTTCGAACTGGACGACCCAGCCTACCAACTGGATGGTTACTTCCTCTATGCGGCCGATGCCGAGGTGCCGAGCCAAGGTGGCGTGGCGCTTTACTCGCGCCTGCAACCCAAGGCGGTGATCCACGGCCTGGGCTTCGAGATGGCCGACCGTTACGGGCGCTACCTGCAGGCCGACTTCGACAAGGTGAGCATCGCCACCCTGTTGCTGCCGTCCGGCCAGGGCGGCGACGAAGGACTGAACCACAAGTTCAAGTTCATCGACGACTTCACCGGCTATCTGGACAAGCAGCGGCGCAAGCGCCGCGAGTACATCTACTGCGGCTCGCTGTACGTGGCGCACCAGAAGCTGGACGTGAAGAACTGGCGCGACTGCCAGCAGCTGCCGGGCTTCCTCGCCCCGGAGCGCGCCTGGCTGGACGAGGTGGTAGGCAACATGGGCTATATCGACGCCCTGCGCGAAGTCAGCCGCGAAGGCGACCAGTACAGCTGGTGGCCGGACAGCGAGCAGGCGGAGATGCTCAACCTCGGCTGGCGCTTCGACTACCAGCTGCTTACCCCCGGCCTGCGCCGCGTGGTGCGCAACGCCAAGCTGCCGCGGCAGCCGCGTTTCTCCCAGCACGCCCCGCTGATCGTCGACTACGACTGGCTGCTCAACGTCTGAGCGGCCGGCCTCAGGGCCTCTTCTCGAAGCGATAGAACAGGTTCGGCTCGCTGACCAGATACAGCCGACCGGCGTCGTCCAGCGCCACCCCTTCCGCCTGCGGCACGCCCTTCTCCAGGCCGTGCCGGCCGCCGAGCAGCGACAGCGAGCTGATCGGCCGGCCATCGGCGTTCAGCTCCAGCACCAGGCGCGACTCGTCCGACAGGGCCAGCAGGTGGCCGCTGGCCACGTCGTACTGCAGGCTGGACAGGTCGCGCAGGAACAGGTGGCCGTCGCGCTCGCGATCGTCCAGCACGTGCACGGTGAACGGCTGGCTGCGGTCGATGCGAGGGAAGCCATAGATCTCGTAGATGCTCAGCGGGTCGCGCTCCTTGGCGGCGAACAGGCGCCGGTTGAGCGGATCGTAGGCCAACCCCTCGAAACCCTTGTTGCCGTTCAGGCCCAGGCCCAGCGACAGCTGCTCGGAGTCGGCGGCATCCACATGCCGGGTCGTCTCGCTCAGATGCACGCGGAACAGACGCTGCTGGCGCTCGTCGGCGATCACATAGAGGTCGCGACCGATGTACTCGATCGCCTCCGGATCGCCGAAGCCGGTCAGGGCGACGCGGCGCAGCAAGCGGCCGTCCAGCGACAGCTCGACGAGCTCGGGACTCTTGTTGGTCACGCTGAACAGCGTGCCGCGGTCGGGATCGAAGGTCAGCGCCGAGACCTCGGCATCCAGCCCCTCGACCGGCCGCGCCTGGACCACCGCGCGGTAGTCCGGTAACCAGATCGAAACCTCACGCCACTCGGCCGCATGGCGCCATTCTTGCACCGCAAACCAGCCCCGCTCGAACAACCGCCACTGCTGGGCGACCAGCAGCAGGCCGAGGAGCACGAGCACAGCCAGCAGGGACAGCAGGAAACGGGGTTGAGTCAGACGGCGCATGAGGGAAGTCCGAGCGAGGCCATGCCGCATTGAAGCAGGCACAGCTGAATTCAAGCTTAAGGGCCGCCGTCACTTAACACCACGCAGTGGAAACGCCAGCCATGTCAGTGTTACCGCAAGAGCGCGTCATGACCACCCTGCACACCGTCGCCCTGGCCGTGCAGGTCCTGCAGCGTATGGGCGTGCCCGCCGAGCGGGTGCTGGCCAGCAGCGGCATCCAGCCGGGCGACCTGGAAAGCCCGACCCGCCTGATCAGTCACGCCCAGGAACTGCGCGTGCTGGCCAACGCCCTGGCGGCCAGCGCCGACCCGGCTCTGGGCCTGCTGCTGGGCAAGCGCATGCATGTCTCGGCCTACGGCATGCTCGGCTATACCCTGCTGGCCAGCCGCAATTTGGGCGAAGCGCTGCGCCTGGCCATCGCCCACCCGGCGCTGCTCGGCAGCTACTTCCAGCTCGATCTGCACACCCAGGATGGCGAGGCGCGCCTGAGTGCCGCCGGCTACCGCTACGACCCGGCCCTGACCCTGTTCAACACCGAGCTGTGCCTGGCCTCGCTGCTCACCGTGGTGCAGGACCTGCTCGGCGAGGCGGTGCGCCCGCGCCGCCTGCTGCTGACCTACCAGGCCCCGGCGCATGCCGCCCGCTACGGCGAGTGGCTCGGCTGCCCGGTGGAGTTCGGCGCCGAGTGCAACGCCCTGTGCTTCGCTCCGACCCTGCTGGAGCGCCCCCTGCCGCTGGCCGACCCGGTCAGCTACCAGCACGGCCTGCAGCAGTGCATGCGGCTGGAGGCCCAACTGCACAGCCGCCACGACCTGCGCGAGCTGATCCGCCAGCAGCTGGCCGACGACCTGGCCGGCTGCGCCAACCTGGAGCGCGTCGCCACCCGCCTACACCGCTCCGAGCGCACCCTGCGCCGCCATCTGCGGCAGCTCGACACCAGCTTCCAGCATCTACTCGACGAGGTGCGCTACGACAAGGCGCGCCAGCTGCTGCTCAACACCGACCTGCCGATCTACCTGATCGCCGAGCAGCTCGGCTACAGCGAGACGGCCAGCTTCCGCCACGCCTTCCAGCGCTGGAGCGGTCAGGCCCCGAGCGAACTGCGGCGCTGAGCGCCGGTCGCGCATCTTGGCCGAATTTATCCCCTATTGACCGCTTCTACCGTTCTGCCCCCCGCGCCACCCGCCTAGAATCCTCGCCAGCGCCCGCCCACGACATAGACTTCTCTATGTAAAACAGATGCTTACCTGGCCGGGCGCGCTGCCATGCATAGCCCCTGTCGAGCCGAGGAGCCCGCGATGCTGACCATCTACAGCGACGACCATCACCTGCACCACGGCAAGTACGAGCTGATCGACGGCCAGCTCACGCCCTGCTTCGAGAAGCCCAGCCGCGCCGACATGGTCCTGGCGCGGGCGAAGAAGGTCGGCCTCGGCGAGATCATGGTGCCGCGCGAGTTCGGCCTGGCGCCGATCCTGCGGGTGCACGACGAGGGCTTCGTGCACTTCCTCGAGGGTGCCTGGGCCGAGTGGCAGGCCCTTGGCCGCGAACACGACATGCTGCCCTTCACCTGGCCCAACCGGCGCCTGCGCCAGCGCATTCCGGAGTGCGTCGACGGCAAGCTCGGCTACTACAGCTTCGACGCCGGCGTGCCCATCACCGCCGGCACCTGGCAGGCGGTGAGCAGCTCGGTGAACGTCGCCCTGACCGGCCAGGCCGAGCTGGCCAAGGGCGCACGCGGGGTGTTCGCGCTGTGCCGGCCGCCGGGCCATCACGCCGCCGCCGACTACATGGGCGGCTACTGCTACCTGAACAACGCCGCCATCGCCGCCCAGGCCATGCTCGACCAGGGCGCCCGCCGGGTGGCCATACTCGACGTCGACTACCACCACGGCAACGGCACCCAGGACATCTTCTACGACCGCGCCGACGTGCTGTTCGCCTCGATCCACGGCGACCCGCGCGTCGAGTACCCCTTCTTCCTCGGCTACGCCGACGAGAAGGGCGAGGGCGTCGGCCGCGGCTTCAACTGCAACTACCCGCTGGCCGCCGGCAGCGACTGGTCGGCCTGGGGGCAGGCGCTGGCCGCCGCCTGCCGGCAGATCGCCGCCTACGCGCCGGACGCGCTGATCGTCTCGCTGGGCGTGGACACCTTCAAGGAAGACCCGATCTCGCAGTTCAAGCTGGACAGCCCGGACTACCTGCGCATGGGCGAGATCATCGGCGCGCTGGGCCTGCAGACCCTGTTCGTGATGGAGGGCGGCTACGCGGTGGAGGAAATCGGTATCAACGCCATCAATGTGCTGCAGGGCTTCGATAGCGTGGCACGCTGAATGCGCTGCGTGCCTCAACCCGGGGGCACGCTGAAAGGCTCGTCCTTGCGAAACACATAGAACAGGTTCGGCTCGCTGACCATGTAGAGGGTGCCCTGCTCGTCCATGGCCACGCCCTCGGCGCGCGGGATGCGGCTTTGCAGACCGCTCTGGCCACCGAGCAGACTGATGAAGCTGACCGGCTCGCCGTGCTCGTCCAGTTCCAGCAGCAGGTGCGACTGGGCGGAAAGCGCGAGGATATGCCCGGTACGCGGGTCGACGCTGAGCGCCGAGAGATTGCGCATACCCAGGCCGTAGCTCGGCAGCGGCCGCAGCTCCTGCTCGAGCAACTGCCGGCCGTCGCTGCCCAGGCTGAACAACGCGGTGGGCTCGCGCTCCTTGCCGAGCAGCAGGCGCTGTCGCGCCGGATCCCAGGCGACACCCTCGAAGCCCTTGTTGCCGGCGTCGGCAAAGCCCAGGTCGAAGGGCTCGGCGTCGAGGATATTCAGCTCGCGGGTGTCCGGGTTGAGTTCGAAGAGCGACAGGCTGTGCTTGCGCTCATCGGCCAGGGCGATCATGCCGTTCTCCAGCACGGCCAGCCCTTCCGGGTTGGCGAAACCCTTGAGCGCGATACGCCGCAGCACCTCGCCGCTGCGGCTCAGCTCCACCAGCACGGGCAGCTTGCCGGTGACGGCGAACAGGGTGCCGGTCAGCGGGCTGTAGGCCAGGTCGGAAGCCTCGTCGTGCTCCAGGCCGGCCAGCGGCTTGCCTTCGATGCTGGCGCGATAGCCCGGCAGCCAGATGCTGGTGGCGCGCTCGGCGACGGGCAGGTTCCGCTCCTTGAACCACAGCAGGGCGCGATCGTCCCAGTGCAGGTAACGGACGAGGGCGCTGGCGCAGGCGGCAGCGATTACCAGCGCCAGGGCCAGGAGCCGGCGGCGGGACAGGGGGAAAGCGAGGGACATCGGAAGAGGCTCGGGAGATCGAGCCTCTCAGACTACTGGGTGCGGGTGAAAGTTCTGTGAAGCGCCGACCGCGACCTCAGAGCACCCGACTGACGAAGCGCGACAGACCGACCAGCTCGATCTCCAGGCTCTCGCCGCTGCTCAGCGGGCCGACGCCGGCCGGGGTGCCGGTGGACACCACGTCGCCCGGCTGCAGGCTGAAGTGGCCGGCGATATGCTGGATCAGCGGAACGATGGGATTGAGCATGTCGCGGCTGTTGCCGTCCTGGCGCAGCTGGCCATCGATGCTCAGGCGAATGCCGATATCGCGCACATCCTCCACCGCGTCGGCCGCGACGAAGGGCGCCAGCACATAGGCGCCGTCGAAGCTCTTGGCCAGCTCCCAGGGCAGGCCCTTTTCCTTCAGCTTCGCCTGCACGTCGCGCAGGGTCAGGTCCAGCGCCGGGGCGTAGCCGGAGATGGCGTCGAGCACTTCCTCTGCGGAGGGCTTCTTCGACAGCGGCTTGCCGATCAGCACGGCGATCTCCGCCTCGAAGTGCACGGCGCCGCGCTCCTGCGGAATGGCGAAACCCTCATCCATCGGCACGGTGCAGGAACCGGGCTTGATAAACAGCAGCGGCTCGGTCGGGATCGGGTTGTTCAGCTCGGCGGCATGCTCGGCGTAGTTGCGCCCGACGCAGACCACCTTGCCCAGCGGGAAGTGGATCGGCGTGCCGTCGGTGTACTGGTGCTGGTAGCTCATGGACCACTCCTAGGATGGGGGCATTGATTTCCCTCTCCCTCTGGGAGAGGGCCAGGGTGAGGGTGTCGCAAGCGACTCGGAGTAGCCTGGAAATCCCTCACCCCTGCGCGGGCCGCCCCGCCCCTCTCCCATGGGGAGAGGGGTGGTAAGGCTCAGAGGGGGAAGATCTTGCCGGGATTCATGATGCCGTTCGGATCGAACACCTGCTTGATCGCCTTCATATAGGCGATCTCGGCCTCCGAACGGCTGTAGTGCAGATAGTCGCGCTTGGTCATGCCCACGCCGTGTTCGGCGGAGATCGAGCCGTTGTACTTCTGCACGGTCTCGAACACCCACTTATTGACGATCGCGCACTTGGCGAAGAACTCGTCCTTGGACAGGTTCTCCGGCTTCAAGATGTTCAGGTGCAGGTTACCGTCGCCGATATGACCGAACCACACCACCTCGAAGTCCGGGTAGTTTTCTTCGACGATGCGGTCGATGTCGTGCAGGAAGGCCGGCACCTGGCCGACGGTGACCGAGATGTCGTTCTTGTACGGGGTCCAGTGGCTGATGGTCTCGGAGATGTACTCGCGCAGCTTCCACAGGTTCTCCAGCTGCTGCTGGCTCTGGCTCATCACGCCGTCCAGCACCCAGCCCTGCTCGACGCAGTGTTCGAAGGTCTCCAGCGCCTGGTTGGCGACTTCCTCGGTGGTGGCCTCGAACTCCAGCAGGGCGTAGAACGGGCAGTCGGTTTCGAAGGCCGGCGGCACATCGCCGCGGGCCATGATCTTGGCCAGGGCCTTGTCCGAGAAGAACTCGAAGGCGGTCAGGTCCAGCTTGTTCTGGAAGGCGTGCAGCACCGGCATGATCGAGTCGAAGTCCGGGGTGCCGAGGACCATGGCGGTGAGGTTCTTCGGCGCGCGCTCCAGGCGCATGGTGGCTTCGACAACGAAGCCCAGGGTCCCCTCGGCGCCGATAAACAGCTGACGCATGTCGTAGCCGGTGGCGTTCTTGATCAGGTCGCGGTTCAGCTCCAGCAGCTCGCCGGCGCCGGTGACCACCTTCATGCCGGCCACCCAGTTGCGGGTCATGCCGTAGCGGATCACCTTGATGCCGCCAGCGTTGGTGCCGATATTGCCGCCCAGTTGGCTGGAACCACTGGAAGCGAAGTCCACCGGGTAGTACAGGCCCTTGTCCTCGGCGAACTGCTGCAGCTGCTTGGTCACCACCCCCGGCTGGCACACCACGGTGCGGTCGTATTCGTTGAAAGCGAGTATCTGGTTCATGTAGTCGAACGCCACCACCACTTCGCCGTTGGCCGCCACGGCGGCGGCGGACAGGCCGGTGCGGCCGCCCGAGGGCACCAGGGCGACCTTGTGGGCGTTGGCCCAGCGCACGATGGCCTGCACCTGCTCGATGGTCTTGGGGAAGACGATGGCCGAGGGCGCCGGGGCGAAGTGCTTGGTCCAATCCTTGCCGTAGGCGTCGAGGGAGGCGGCGTCGGTCAGCACCTTGCCGGCATCCACCAGGGTCTTCAGCTCGTCGATCAGGGCGGGATTGGTCATCTGGGAACTCTCAAACGGTTCATGGTCACCCTGAGAACGCTTCATCGCCCAGGGGTGGCTGTTTCGCGGGGCTCGTATGCTAGCATACGCACCCCGCCAATCGTGCCCCCGAGCCGATCCGCGGGCCCGGCCGCGGCCGCTTTCCTGACACTTTTTGTGGGACCACAGGTACTCCGATGAGCAAGACCTCTCTCGACAAGAGCAAGATCAAGTTCCTTCTGCTGGAAGGCGTGCACCAGAACGCCGTCGACACCCTGAAGGCCGCAGGCTACAGCAACATCGAGTACCTCAAGGGCGCCCTGTCCGGCGAAGAACTGAAAGCGAAGATCGCCGACGCCCACTTCGTCGGCATCCGCTCGCGCACCCAGCTGACCGCCGAGGTGTTCGACTGCGCCAAGAAGCTGGTCGCCGTCGGCTGCTTCTGCATCGGCACCAACCAGGTCGACCTGGCCGCCGCCCGCGAGCGCGGCATCGTGGTGTTCAACGCGCCCTACTCCAATACCCGCTCGGTGGCCGAGCTGGTGCTGGCCGAGGCCATCCTGCTGCTGCGCGGCATCCCGGAAAAGAACGCCTCCTGCCACCGCGGCGGCTGGATCAAGTCGGCGGCGAACTCCTTCGAAATCCGGGGCAAGAAGCTGGGCATCGTCGGCTACGGCTCCATCGGCACCCAGCTCTCGGTACTCGCCGAGGCCCTGGGCATGCAGGTGTTCTTCTATGACACCGTGACCAAGCTGCCGCTGGGCAACGCGCAGCAGATCGGCAACCTGCACGAGCTGCTGGGCCTGTGCGACATCGTGTCGCTGCACGTTCCGGAGCTGCCGTCCACCCAGTGGATGATCGGCGAGAAGGAAATCCGCGCCATGAAGAAGGGCGGCATCCTGATCAACGCCGCCCGCGGCACCGTGGTCGAGCTGGACCACCTGGCCGAGGCAATCAAGGACGAGCACCTGATCGGCGCCGCCATCGACGTGTTCCCGGTCGAGCCCAAGTCCAACGACGAAGAGTTCGAAAGCCCGCTGCGCGGCCTGGACCGGGTGATCCTGACCCCGCATATCGGCGGCTCGACCGCCGAGGCGCAGGCCAATATCGGCCTGGAAGTGGCCGAGAAGCTGGTCAAGTACAGCGACAACGGCACCACCACCTCGGCCGTCAACTTCCCCGAAGTGGCCCTGCCGGCGCACCCGGGCAAGCACCGCCTGCTGCACGTGCATGCCAACATCCCGGGCGTGATGAGCGAGATCAACAAGGTGTTCGCCGACAACGGCATCAACATCTGCGGCCAATTCCTGCAGACCAACGACAAGGTCGGCTACGTGGTGATCGACGTCGACGCCGAGTACTCCGACCTGGCGCTGGAGAAGCTGCAGCACGTCAACGGCACCATCCGCTGCCGCGTTCTCTTCTGAGGACTTCGCTGCGCTAAAGGGCTTAGGCCAAATGCCAGTCACCCAGGTGACTGGCATTTTTATTTCCGCATGGCCGAGCCCTGTAGGCCGCGAGACATCAAGAGCATGGGCGCTATGACCCCTCGCAGGAAAGCCACCGATTTCTGATACAGCTTGCGACTCGTCAGCGGGCAAAGCCGGGGCAATCCATTGCCCCGCAGCCGGCTCCTTATCTCAGCCTTCCCAGAACCGCCATTACTGGCGCACCCCCTCCACCGAGATGATCAGCTCCACCTCCTGGGCGGCCGGGCCGAGGTCCTTCTGGATATCGAAATCCTTCAGCTTCAGCCGGGTCGTGCCCTCGAAACCAGCGCGGTAGCCGCCCCAGGGGTCGCTGCCCTCGCCGATGAACTTGGCGGCGATCACCACCGGCTTGGTCACGCCGTTGAGGGTCAGGTTGCCGGTGATGTCGGCGCTGCCCTCGCCGGTGCTCTTCACCGAGGTGGACTCGAAGATGGCGGTCGGGTGCTTGTCGACATTGAGGAAATCGCCGCTGCGCAGGTGCTTGTCGCGCTCGGCGTGGTTGGAGTCGACGCTGGCGGTGTTGATGCTCACCTTGACCTTGCTCGCCTCCGGTGCCTTGGCGTCGAAGCTGAAGCTGCCGTCGAAGTCCTTGAAGGTGCCGTACAGCCAGCTGTAGCCCAGGTGGCTGATCTTGAAGTTGACGAAGGCGTGCTGGCCTTCCTTGTCGATGGCGTAGTCGGCGGCCATGGCCTGCCCGGCGAACAGGGCGGCACTCAGGGACAGGGCGGCGAGGGATTGCTTGAGCATTAACAGTCTCCTTGTGGATTAACGACCGAACATGCGCACCAGGGTGGCATCGCGGTCGACGAAATGGTGTTTGAGCGCCGCCAGGGCGTGCAGGCCGGCGAAGATCACCAGGGCCCAGGCGAGATACTGGTGGATGACGCCGGCCAGATCGGCCTGTTCCGGCAGGCCGGTCAGGGTGGCCGGCACCTCGAACAGGCCGAACACGGCGATGCCGCGCCCCTCGGCGGTGGAGATCAGATAGCCGCTGATCATCACGCCGAACAGCGCCAGATAGAGGAAGGCATGGCCGAGCTTGGAGGCCAGCCGGGTGGCCGCCCCGTGACTGGCCGGAGCCGGCGGCGGCGGACTGATGAGGCGCCAGAGCAGGCGGCCGAGCATGATCGCGAACAGCAGAATGCCGATGCCCTTGTGCAGCTCCGGCGCCCTGCGGTACCAGCCGCTGTAGTAGTCCAGGCCGACCATCCACAGGCCCAGGCCGAACAGACCGAATACCGCCAGGGCCACCAGCCAATGCAGCAGGATGCTGACCAGGCCATAGGTGGAGTTCGAATTGCGCCACTGCATGAGAGATCGTCCGTATCGCCGAGTGAAGACAGCCTAGCGACAAATGCATCGATGAAAAGCGGAATTTTTCGCTGCGAAATATCGAGCAAACAGATAGTTCGCCATAGCCGCCATTAGTCCGTGCCGAGCGGCTGCGGTTCGCCGCGAGGCTCTGGCCGGCCGATTCCGAGGGACGAACGGCAACGGGCATCTCTGTTAGTCTCTGCCCAATTCGTTGTGGAGAGTCGAACATGAGCCAGAACACCCAGTGGATGCAGCGCGATCTCGAAGTGCTGTGGCACCCCTGCACCCAGATGAAGGACCACGAGCGCCTGCCGCTGATCCCCATCAGGCGCGGCCAGGGCGTCTGGCTGGAAGACTTCGACGGCAAGCGTTATCTGGACGCGGTCAGCTCCTGGTGGGTCAACGTGTTCGGCCACGGCAACCCGCGTATCAACGCGCGCATCAGGGAGCAGCTGGAGAGCCTGGAACACGTGATGCTCGCAGGCTTCACCCACGCCCCCGTGGTGGAGCTGTCCGAGCGCCTGGTGCGGATCACCCCGCAGGGCTTGTCCAAGGTGTTCTACGCCGACAACGGCTCCTCGGGCATCGAGGTGGCGCTGAAGATGAGCCACCACTACTGGATCAACACCGGCAAGCCCGAGAAGAAGCGCTTCGTCACCCTCACCAACAGCTACCACGGCGAAACGGTGGCGGCCATGTCGGTGGGCGACGTGGCGCTGTTCACCGACACCTACAAGGCGCTGCTGCTCGACACCCTCAAGGTGCCCAGCCCGGACTGCTACCTGCGCCCCGAGGGCATGGGCTGGGAAGAACACTCGCGCAACCTGTTCGCCGCTATGGAGCAGTGCCTGGCCGAGCACGCCCATGAGGTGGCGGCGGTGATAGTCGAGCCGCTGATCCAGGGCGCCGGCGGCATGCGCATGTACCACCCGGTCTACCTCAAGCTGCTGCGCGAGGCCTGCGACCGCCATGGCGTGCACCTGATCCACGATGAGATCGCCGTCGGCTTCGGCCGCACGGGGACCATGTTCGCCTGCGAGCAGGCCGGCATCACCCCGGACTTCCTGGTGCTGTCCAAGGCGCTGACCGGCGGCTACCTGCCGATGGCCGCCGTGCTGACCACCGACCAGGTGTACGGCGCCTTCTACGACGACTACGCCACCCTGCGCGCCTTCCTCCACTCGCACACCTACACCGGCAACCCGCTGGCCTGCGCCGCGGCCCTGGCGACCCTGGATATCTTCCGCGACGACGATGTGATCGAACGCAACAAGGCCCTGGCGGCGCGCATGGCCAGCGCCACCGAGCACCTGAAAGACCACCCGCATGTGGCCGAAGTGCGCCAGACCGGCATGGCCCTGGCCATCGAGATGGTCAAGGACAAGACCAGCAAGACCGCCTACCCCTGGCAGGAGCGCCGCGGCCTGCACGTCTACCAACATGCCCTGGTGCGCGGCGCCCTGCTGCGCCCGCTGGGCAGCGTGGTGTACTTCCTGCCGCCCTATGTGATCACGCCGGAGGAGATCGACTTCCTCGCCGAGGTCGCCAGCGAGGGCATCGACATCGCCACCCGCCAGTCGGTTAGCGTGGCCGTCGCCGCCGATCTCTATCCCAACCATCGCGACCCGGGTTGAACAGATGGAACACGACTTCTGGCACAACCGCTGGGCGACCGATCAGATCGGCTTCCACGAGCCGGCAGCCAATCCGCTGCTGATCGAGCACCTGAGCGCACTCAACGTGGCGAAGGGCAGCCGCCTATTCCTGCCGCTGTGTGGCAAGACCCTGGATATCGCCTGGCTGCTCGCCGCCGGCTACCGGGTGGCCGGTGCCGAGCTCAGCGAGCTGGCGGTGCAGCAGCTGTTCGCCGAGCTGGGCCGGGCACCTCGCATCGAGGCACTCAACGCCAGCCTGAAACGCTACGAGTCGGACGATCTGGAGGTGTTTGTCGGCGATATCTTCGCGCTGGATGCGCGGCTGCTCGGCCCGGTGGACGCCATCTACGACCGGGCGGCGCTGGTGGCGCTACCGCCATCGATGCGCCCCGGCTACGCGCGCCATCTGCTGGAGCTCGGTGCCGGTGCGCCGCAGCTGCTAATCAGCTTCGACTACCAGCAGAGCCTGCTGGCGGGGCCGCCGTTCGCCGTGCCGGCCGGCGAGCTGGCGGACCTGTATGGCGCCCACTACCTATTGCGCCAGCTGGCTCGCCAGCCGCTGGAAGGCGGCCTCAAGGGCCAATGCCCCGCCGAGGAAGTAGTGTGGCACCTGCAGCCTCGCTGACAGGTCATGCCAGAAGCATCCGCCGCGCTTAAACTAGCCTCTTTGCCAGTCGCCCACAGCCCATGCGCCTATCCCGCTTCTTTATCGATGCCCCCCTGTCCCTCGGCCAGCACCTGCTGCCCGAGGCCCAGGCCCACTATATCGGCCGCGTGCTGCGCCACGCCGCGGGCGATGCCGTGCAGCTGTTCGACGGCAGCGGCCAGGAATACCTGGGCGAGCTGATCGAGGTGGGCAAGAAGGCGGTCCGGGTCGAGTTGCGCGAGGCCTTCGCCGGCCAGGCCGAATCGCCGCTGCGCATCCACCTGGGCCAGGGCCTGTCGCGCGGCGAGCGGATGGACTGGGCGATCCAGAAGGCCACCGAGCTGGGCGTGGCCGAGATCACCCCACTCCTCTCCGAGCGCTGCGAAGTACGGCTGAAGGACGAGCGCGCCGACAAGCGCCTGGCCCACTGGCGCCAGGTGGCGATCAGCGCCTGCGAGCAGTGCGGCCGCTCGCGGCTGCCGACCCTCCACCCCCCCGTGCCCCTGGCCGAATGGCGGACGGCGGTGGAGGCCGAGTTGAAGCTGGTGCTGCATCCGCTCGCGGCGCCGCTGGACAGCCATGCCAGGCCGCAATCCCTGGCCTTCCTGATCGGCCCCGAGGGCGGCCTGTCCGAGACCGAGGTGGAGCAAGCCAGGGCCGCCGGCTTCCACCCCGCCCGCCTGGGGCCCAGAGTGCTGCGCACCGAAACGGCGCCGGTCGTCGCCTTGGCGGTCGCGCAGCAGCTCTGGGGCGATTTTTCATAAATCTCTGTCGCCTGAACGTAACTAGATGTGACTTAAAAAGATGGCAAGGCCGTCCACCTCTGGCATGCTCTGCACGCCAACAGCGGCCTGCGGCCTACCACCGCGCGTCGCATGTGCGAGAACGGCACTCATCGTGCCGGCCTCACTCCAATAACAATTCGCCGAGACGACGTCCCCTCCCATAAGGAGGCCGCTCGAGTCTCAGGCTAAAGGAGCACTACATGAACGAACTGGTCTCGACTCTGAACGGACTGGTCTGGAGCCCGGCGCTGATCTATCTGTGCCTCGGCGTCGGTCTCTACTTCTCCCTGCGCGGCCGCTTCCTGCAGGTTCGCCACTTCAAAGAAATGATCCGCCTGATGTACACCGGCAAGACCGATGAACACGGCATCACCTCCTTCCAGGCCCTGACCATGACCCTCGCCGGTCGCGTGGGTACCGGCAACATCGCCGGCGTGGCCACCGCCATCACCTTCGGCGGCCCGGGCGCGGTGTTCTGGATGTGGATGGTGGCCTTCCTCGGCGCCAGCTCGGCCTTCGTCGAGTCCACCCTCGGCCAGGTCTACAAGGAAGACCTGGACGGCCAGTACCGCGGCGGCCCGGCCTTCTACATCGAGAAGGGCCTGGGCATGAAATGGTTCGCCTGGCTCTTCGCCATCGTCACCGTGCTCGCCTGCGGCCTGCTGCTGCCGGGCGTACAGGCCAACTCCATCGCCTCCAGCGTGCAGACCGCGTTCGACATCGAGCCGACCGTCACCGCCGCGATCCTGGCCATCCTGATCGGCCTGATCATCTTCGGCGGCGTCAAGCGCATCGCCCACTTCACCCAGGTGGTGGTGCCCTTCATGGCGCTGGGCTACATCCTGGTGGCCATGGTAGTGATCCTGCTGAACATCGAGCAGCTGCCGGGCGTGATCGCGCTGATCTTCAAGAGCGCCTTCGGCCTCGAGGCCGGCTTCGGCGCCATCCTCGGCATGGCCATCATGTGGGGCGTGAAGCGCGGCGTGTACTCCAACGAGGCCGGCCAGGGCACCGGCCCGCACGCCTCCTCCGCCGCCGCCGTCAGCCACCCGGCCAAGCAGGGCCTGGTGCAGGGCTTCTCGGTGTACATCGACACCCTGTTCGTCTGCTCCGCCACCGCCTTCATGCTGCTGATCACCGGCCAGTACAACGTGCAGGCGCCGGACGGCAGCGCGCTGTTCACCGGCATCGCCGGCGTCGCCGCGGGCCCGGGCTACGTGCAGACCGCCATGGAGAACATGATGCCGGGCTTCGGCAACATCTTCGTCGCCATCGCCCTGTTCTTCTTCGCCTTCACCACCATCCTGGCGTACTACTACATCGCCGAGACCAACATCGCCTACATCAACCGCAAGGTGCACCGCCCGCTGCTGATTCTGCTGCTCAAGCTGGGCATCATCGCCGCCACCGTGTACGGCACCGTGCGTAGCGCGACCCTGGCCTGGGACCTGGGCGACCTCGGCGTGGGCCTGATGGCCTGGCTGAACATCATCGCCATCGTCCTGATGCACAAGATCGCCTACGTCTGCCTGAAGGACTACGAGGCGCAGAAGAAGGAAGGCAAGGACCCGGTCTTCCATCCGGAGAAGCTCGGCATCAAAAATGCCGACTACTGGACCGGCTCCCGCGCCGAGGCCAACCTGGTCAAGGAGCAGGACGAGATCAAGGGTGAAATCAGCACCCAGCGCTGAGTCGCCGCTCCGCTGAACGAGAAACCCCGCTTCGGCGGGGTTTTTCATTGCTACAGGCCGCGCAGGGTGAGCCCGGCCAGCGCCAGCAGGAGCAGGCCGCAGCCGGCATGGCTGATGCGCTGCCAGCGCGGCGAGCTGTGCCGGCGCAACCAGTCCACCAGGGCCGCGCAGAAGAAACACCAGAGCAGCGAGGCGAACATGAAGCCGGCGAAGAACACCGCCAGCTGCGCCTGGCTCGGCGTGCCCTCGACCATGCCGGCCAGGGCGCTACCCAGGGCGCCCCAGAACACGATGTTCTTGGGGTTGGACAAGGACAGCAGCGCCCCGGCGCCGAAAGCGTTGCGTCCCAGTTGCGCCCCCTCCTCCGCCAGCGGCGGGCGCCGGGCGTCGCGCAGGCCCTGCAGGCCGAGCCAGGCCAGGTAGGCCGCACTGGCCAGGGTCAGCGGCTGACGCACGCTCTCTTGCGTCAGCAGCAGGGCCAGGCTGCTCAGGCCGATCAGCGCCCAGGCCGCATCGCCGATCAGCGAGCCCAGCTGCACCAGCAACGCCGGACGGAAGCCGCCGAGCAGGCCGCGGCGCAGCGTCTCGCTGAACACCGCGCCGGGCGAGGCGCAGAAGGCCACGCCGAAGAGCATGGCGGCGCAGAAGATAAGCAGCATGGTGGCGCTCCGTGAGTCGGGAAGCGCCAATTATCCTGGTGGCGGCATCACCCGGCTTGAACCGGATTGCTGCGCGCTCAAGCGCGCACGCAGGCCTGGTAACGGCCCGGACTGATGCCGTAGGCGGCGCGAAAGTGGCGGTTCAGGTGGCTCTGATCGGCGAAGCCCAGGGCATGCGCCACCTCGCCGGCCGCCATGCCCTGGCGCAGCAGACCCTGGGCACGGCGGGTACGCAGCTGCATGGCCCATTGCCGCGGGCTGAGCCCGGTGTGCTTCTGGAAACTGCGCAGCAGGTGGAACTTGGACAGGCCCAGCTCGGCGGCCATCAGGTCCAGACTCGGGGTGCGTTCGAGGTTGTCCGCCAGCAAGGCCTGCAGCCGGGCCACCGCGGCATGGCCGATGCTGCGCGCGGCGGCCAGACGCACGCCGGCGCCGGCGGCGACAGCCCCCAGCAGCAGCGTCACGCCCTCCTCGCCGCGCTCGCGCAGCAGCGGGTCGTCGCTCAGGCAGGCTTCCACCCGGCGCGCCAGCTCGGTGGCCAGCGCCGGCGCATGCTGCAGCGGTCGCTCGAACTGCAGCTCGGCGCGCCCCAGGCTGGTGGCCAGCTGCGCGGCCGGCAGGTAGAGGCCGACATAGCACCAGGGCTGACCCTCGGCCGCGCCGCCGCCCTGGATCTCGCCGGGGTTGTAGGTGGTGATGGCGCCGACACCGGCGCTGAAGCTGCGCCCGTCCAGCCAGATGCGCTCCTCGCCGAGCAGGTTGGCGCCGATGACGAACTCGTCGTGACTGTGCTTGTCGAACTGCCGGCCCGCCACGCAGCTGCTGGCGACTTCGAGGTCGCCCAGCCGCGCCAGGCGCACCGAGCTCATCTCAGATCAGGCCGGCGTCCGCCAGCTTCTGCTCCAGGCCGACCAGGTCGGGAATCTTCACCACCGCCTCGCCGAGTTGCACGGCATCCAGCTCCAGCGGGGTGAGCGGCGCGTTGGCGCGCTGCAGGTTGTCCTCGAGCTTCATCGAGCGCGGGATGCCCTGCACCAGCAGGGCGATGAACTTGACCCTGTCGCGCCCGCCGAGGGCATTGAGCACCGCCACCCGCACGCCAGGGCCGATCTGGCTCTGCCCGCCCGTGGCGGCCTCGAAGGACAGCAGCGGCAGCTGCAGGTCGCGCCAGGCGACCTGGCCGAGGAACCAGGACGGCAGGCCCGGGGAGATCACCGGCGGGCGGTAGGGAATCAGCTCGGCCACCGCCACGTTGGGCAGCAGCAGGGTGCGGTCGGCCAGCGGCACCAGCAGCCCGGTGAGGCTGGCGACGGCGTTCTGGTTGGCGATGGCTTGGCTCATGAAAACTCCTGAGGCGCCGTTACTGGCACTGTTCGGCCAGGTGATTGACCAGGGCGGCGGCCAGCTCGCGCGGGTCGCCGCTGAGGCTGCTGTAGCCGCCTTCGCGCAGGCTGTCGGGCATGCTCGGGGAGGCGCAGCTGTCAGCCTTCTGGGTCCAGATCAGGCCACCCTGGCGGCGCACGTAGGCGGCCGCGGCGCTGCCGTCGCTGCCCATGCCGCTGAAGGCGATCACGCCGCAGTGGGCGCCGAACTGCTGGGCCAGGTTGAGCATCATCTGGTCGATCGACGGGCTGTAGGGCTCGGGCCAGCCACGCTCGGCCACCTGCATGCGGCCATCCTCGGCGAAGCCGAGTTCGTTGCCGATCGGCGCCACCACCACTTCGCCGCAGCGCACCGCGTCGCCGTGGCGCACCGGGTTGACGTGCCACTGGCTGTGCCGGCCGACCGCCTGCGGCAGCACGCTCTCGAAATCCGGGGCGATGTGCTGGGCATAGACGAAGCCGATCGGCAGGCCGCCGGGCAGGGCGTCGAGAAACTCCTTGACCGCCGCCGGGCCGCCGAGGGAGGCGGCCAGCAGCCAGACCTGGCGGGCCGGCTCGCCGGCCTGCAGCGGGGTGCCGGCCAGCGCCGCCGGCAGCTCCACCCGCCCCGCGCGCTGCGACTCGGCCAGCAGTGCCTCTAGGCTCGGCCCCACCGCCTGGGTCGGGTCGCCGACCAGGCGCTTGAGCTTGCCGAACAGGCGCCGCTCCCAGCGCGGGTAATTCTCCGAATGCCGTTCGGGGGCGTGGCCCTCGCCGAACAGCACCGGCGCACTGGCCTTCTCCAGCAGGCTGTCGACCAGCGGCGAGTCTTCCGACTGAGCCAGATCGACCAGCCACAGGTCGGTCTCGCAGCCGGCCAGGGCCTCCTCGTCGAGGCGCGCCGGGTCGCTGTTGAGTACCACCTGGTAACCACTACCGGCGAGCGCCTGCTGCAGCACGTGGCGCTGCAGGGAGGTGTCGGCGATGACCGCGATACGAGCTGCAGTTCTGTCAGCCATTGCCCTTGTCCTTGTCCTTGACCAGTTTCTGGATGTTGTCGAGCAGGTCCGACTCTTGATAGGGCTTGCCCAGATACTCGTTGACGCCGATGGCCATGGCCCGTTCGCGGTGCTTCTCGCCGGTACGCGAGGTGATCATGATGATCGGCAGGTCCTTGAGACGCTCGTCGTGGCGCACCAGGGTGGCCACCTCGAAGCCGTCCATGCGCGGCATCTCGATGTCCAGCAGCATGACGTCCGGGCGGTGTTCCTGCAGCTGGGCGATGGCGTCGACCCCGTCCTTGGCGGTCAGCACGTTCATGCCGTTGCGCTCCAGCAGGCGGCTGGTGACCTTGCGCACGGTGACCGAGTCGTCGACCACCATGACCAGGGTCGGCCGCGCCGCCTCGACCTCGGCGACCGCCGGCGCGGCCTGGCTGGCCAGGCGCGGTGCCTGCACCTGGCCGAGCAGGTGGGCATGGCGCACGCGGATGGTCGCCAGCAGGTCGAGAATCACCACCACGCGGCCGTCGCCGAGGATGGTGGCGCCGGAGATGCCGTGCACGCCGGCGAACTGCGGACCGAGGCTCTTCACCACGATCTCGCGCGATCCGGCCAGGGCGTCGACCTGCACCGCCACCGCGTGCTCGCTGGAACGCACCAGGATCACCGGCAGCGGCAGGCTCTGGCCGACCAGCTTGGGCTGCTGGCCGTTGTTCAGCAGGTCACCCAGGTACTTCAGCTCGTAGGCCTGGCCGGCGTACTCGAAGCGTGGCGCGTCCGGCCCGTAGTAGGCCTCCAGCTCGTAGGGCGAGACCCGCACGATGCCCTCGATGGTGTTCAGCGGAATGGCGTACAGGTCCTCGCCGGACAGCACCATCAGCGCGCGGTTGACCGACACGGTGAACGGCAGGCGGATGAGGAAGCGGGTGCCCTCGCCGACGCTGGACTCGATGCTCATCGAGCCGCCGAGCTGCTTGACCTCGGAATGCACCACGTCCATGCCGACGCCGCGGCCGGAGATCTGGGTGACCTTCTCGGCGGTGGAGAAGCCGGCCTCGAGGATGAACTGCAGGATCTCGTGGTCGGTGAGATCGCTGTCGGCATCCATCAGGCCGCGCTCGATGGCCTTGCGCTTGACCGCGTCGAGGCGGATGCCGCCACCGTCGTCGGCCAGGGTCAGGAGAATATCGCCGCCCTCGCGACCGAGGCTCAGGCGGATATTGCCGACCTCCGACTTGCCGGCGGCACGGCGCTTGTCGGCCGGCTCGATGCCATGGTCGACGGCGTTGCGCAGCATGTGCTCCAGCGGCGCGACGATGCGCTCCAGCACGGTGCGGTCCATCTCGCCTTCGGCGTTGCCGACATGGAACTCGACCTGCTTGCCCAGCTCGCCTGCCACCTGGCGCACGATGCGGCGCAGACGCGGCACCAGGCGGTCGAACGGCACCATGCGGGTGCGCATCAGGCCTTCCTGCAGCTCGGTGTTGACCCGCGCCTGCTGCAGCAGCAGGGTCTCGGCGTCGCGGTTCTTCGCCGCCAGGGTCTCCTTGAGGTCGAGCAGGTCGGAGGCGGACTCGAACAGCGCCCGCGAGAGCTGCTGCAGGTGCGAGTGGCGGTCCATCTCCAGCGGGTCGAAGTCCTCGTAGCCGGCGCGCTCGGCCTCGGCCTGGTAGCGGCTGAGGATCTGCGCCTGGGTCTCGGTGTCGAGGCGGCGCAACTGGTCGCGCACCCGCTCGATGGTGGCCTCCATCTCGCCCAGGGTGTAGCCGACGTCGCTCACCTGCTGCTCGACCCGACCGCGGAAGATCGAGGTCTCGCCGGCCAGGTTGACCAGGCCCTCGAGCAGCTCGGCGGGCACCTTGACCAGCTCCTGTGGCGCGCGCTGGGCGGCGGCGCGGGCGGCGGCCTCGGCGGCGCGCTGGACGAAGGGCAGCACCTTGTTCTGTTGTTGCACCTGCGGCTGGCTGCTGGCCGCCACTATCGGCATGGTCAGCGCGGCCGGAGCCGGGGTCGGCTCCGCGGCCGGCTTGTCGACCGGCGCCGCGGCGCTCGCGGGGCTGTCGTCCAGGCGCTGGCGCAGTTGATCCAGGCCCTGCTGCAGCCCCTCGAAACCGGACTGCACGTCGAGGAACAGGCTTTCCGGCCAGGGCGCGCCCTGGTGCTGCGCCTCGGTCAGGTGCTGTTCGAGGTCATGGCTGAGATCGCCCAGGCGCTTCTGTCCGGCCAGGCGCGCACCGCCCTTGAGGGTATGCAGGATGCGCAGCAGCTCGTCGATGGGCGAGCCGTCCTCGCGGTTGGCCTCCCAGCGGCCGATGGCGGCCTCCATGGCCTCGAGCAGGTCGTCGCCTTCCTCGAGGAAGATGTCGAGAATCTCGTCGTTGTCGCCGTCCGGCCCCGCATCCTCCTGCACCGGCTGCAGGTGCACGCTGGTCGGCATGCTGAGCTGCGCCTCGGGGTCGGCCCGGAAGCGCTTGATGGTCTCGATCAGCGCCAGGCCATCGGGGATGGCACGGTTGTCGCGCACCGCCTCGAGCATCTCGGCCAGGCGGTCGTGACAGGCCTGCAGCAGGCCGAACAGGTCGCCGCCGGCCTTGAGGCGGCCGTTGCCGACGCCCTCGTAGAGGAACTCCAGCTCGTGGGCCAGATCGCCGATCTCGCGAATCTCGGCCATCCGCGCACCGCCCTTGAGGGTGTGCAGATCGCGCTGCAGGGATTCGACCTCGAGGGTGTTGTCGACGTCGGCCATCCAGCGCTGCAGGGCGGCGCCCGCGCTGTCCATGATGTCGAAGCCTTCCTCGAGGAATATCTCGACCAGCTCGGGGTCGCGCTCGACCGTCGGGACAGCGGCAACCGGTGCAGGCGTCGGCACTACCGGCTCGGACTCGGGCTCGGGCTCGGGCTCGGGCTCGGGCTCGGGCTCGGGCTCGGGCTCGGGCTCGGGCTCGGGCTCGGGCTCGGGCTCGGCAGCTTCGGCGGAAAGATCCTGCGTGGCAAGCGGCTCCAGATCCTCGGCGCCCAGGGCCGGCAGCGACTCGTCCAGGTGCCACTCGTCCGGGCTCAGCGTCGGCATCTCGGCCGGCGCCTCTTCGCTCGCCGGCTCGGCGGCTGGTTCGATCTGCAGTTCGGGCAACTCGTCCGGCTGCGGCGCGACGAAGTCCACCTCGGCCAGTTCGCCCAGATCCATTTCGGCCGAGCCAAGGTCAGCGTGTTGCGCGGGCGCGGACGGCTCATCCGGGGTTTCGCCACCCAGGGCCGGCAGCGACTCGTCCAGATGCCACTCGTCCGGGCTCAGCGCCGGCATCGCGGCCGGCGTCTCTTCGCTCGCCGGCTCGGCGGCGGGTTCGATCTGCAGCTCGGGCAGTTCGTCCGGCTGCGGCGCGACGAAGTCCACCTCGGCCAGTTCGCCCAGATCCATTTCGGCCGAGCCAAGGTCAGCGTGTTGCGCGGGCGCGGTCGGCTCATCCGGGGTTTCGCTACCCAGGGCCGGCAGCGACTCGTCCAGATGCCACTCGTCCGCGCTCAGCTTCGGCATCGCGGCCGGCACCTCTTCGCTCGCCGGCTCGGCGGCTGGTTCGATATGCAGCTCGGGCAACTCGTCCGGCTGCGGTGCGACGAAGTCCACCTCGGCCAGCTCACCCAGGTCCATTTCCGCGGACTCGCCCTGCAGCGGCGCGGCACTGGCCGTTAGCGATCCGCCGCCCTGGCGAAAGTTGCGGATGACTTCGATCAGGTCCGCCGAGCCGAACAGCGGCTGGCCGCGCTGCAGCTGCTCGAGCTGCACGGCCAGGCGATCGTGACTCTGCTGCAGCAGGCCGGCCAGCGCCGCCGAATGATTGAAGCGGCGATCCACCAGGCCTTCGTAGAGCGACTCCAGCTCGTGAGCCAGATCACCGATGGGACGAATCTCGGCCATGCGCGCGCCACCCTTGAGGGTGTGCAGGTCGCGCTGCAGCGACGACAGGGCCAGGTGGCTGTCCGGGTCGGCGAGCCAGCGGTCGAGGGCCTGGCCGGCGCTGTCGAGGATGTCGACGGCCTCCTCCAGGAATATCTCCACCATCTCGGCATCGAGGTGCTCGGGCATCTCCGCCAGCGCCGGCGCCTGTGCGACAGCCTCGGGCTCGGCCGGTTGCTCAAGCTCGACCACTTCGAGACCGGGCGCGGGATCCTCCAACAGGGACAGGGCATCCTCGCCCAGGGTCTGTTCCAGCAGGCGGTGCAGGGCCTCGACCCGCTCCGGCTGCGGACTGACCTGCAGGGCCGCGGCGACCTGGTCCATCATGCCGATCAGCGCCTCGTGGGCGGCCTCGGCCTCGGCGAAGAACGCCTCGCTCACCGCCAGACGACCGTCCTGGGCAGCCCGGTACAGGGCCAGCAGCGCCTGGCACAGCTCGTCGATCTGCGGCAGGTCGGCCATCTGCGCGCCGCGCCCCAGGGTGTTCAGCTCCTCCAACAGGGCGGACAGCTCCTGTTGCTCGCTGGGATGCTCGCGCCACTTGCGCAGCAGGTCCTCGGCATCCAGCAGGATATCCATGCCTTCGGCGAGGAAGATCGAGATCAGCTGCGGGTCGCGGCTGTCCTGCTCCTCCATGCGCGCGCTCTCGGCGCTGTCCAGGCGGGCCTGGTGCAGCTTGTGCACCCGCTCGAGGAACTCGGCCGCTCCGGGAATGGGCGCCAGCGGCTGGCTTTCCAGCTGTTCCAGGCCGGCGCGGAACAGCTGCTCGGCATCGCGCAGCAACTCGGCCTCGGCCAGGTCCATGTCGATCAGGTTGGTCTTGAACTCCTTGACCAGCTTCTCCAGCGGCGTGGCGATCTCGGCGATCGGCAGGATGCCGGCCATGTGCGCGCTGCCCTTGAGGGTGTGCAGGGCGCGCTGCAGGGCGTCGGTCACCGGCTGCGGCAGCTCCTGGGCGCAGTCGGCGAGAAAGCCGACCAGGCTGTCCAGGTGGGTCTCGGCCTCGTTGCGAAAGATTTCCAGCAGCAACGGGTCGAGGGCGTCCTCGTCACTGCTGTCGGCCAAAGGGCCGCCGAGCTCCTGCGCCGCGCTCTGCTCGGCCGGCGTGTCCGCCACGACCGGACTGGCGAAGCTGGGCACCTGGCCACGGGCCAGGGCATGGGCGGTGGCGGCCAGGCGGTCGACGTCGTCGCGCTGGCGCTGGGCCTTGGCGGCGAACTCCTCGACCAGCGCCGGCATCAGCGCCACCACATCGGCGACCACCTGCTGCACCGGCGCATCGGGCTGGATGCTGCGATCCAGCACGCGGTTGAGCATGTTCTCGATGGACCAGGCCAGCTCGCCGATGATCAGCGCGCGGACCATGCGGCCGCTGCCCTTGAGGGTATGGAAGGCGCGCCGCACCTCGGTCAGGGCGTCCTTGTCATCGGTGTTGGCGCGCCACTGCGGCAGGTACTCGCCGATGGTCTCGAGAACCTCGCCGGCCTCCTCGATGAAGACCTCCAGCAGGTCCTCGTCCACTGGCTCCTCGTCGGCCGGCGGCGGCAGCAGGGACGGCGGCACATCCTGGGCGGGCGGGTTGATGGCCTGCACCGGGGCGGCCATCACCTCGGCCATGGTCATGGCTTTTTCCGCTGCCGGGGCCTGCGCCTCGGGTTCGAGCGGGGCGCTCGGCAGCTCGACTTCCGGCAGCTCGAGGTCGGCGATCTCCAGCTCGTCCCAGCTGCTCGGCGCGTCCTCCAGGCTTAACTCTTCGATCGGCTCCTCGCCCAGGCTCGGCAGCGTTTCGCCGGCCTCGGCGAACGACGGTTCGTCCAGACTCTGCAGCGGCGCGTCCAGGCTCGGATCTATGCCGGCGCTGTCCTCCAGGCTGACTTCGCCCAGGCTCCAGTTATCGTCGGAGACCAGCAGCTGGCCATCGTCCTCGCTCGGCAGCGCGGCGAACTCTGCGCTCAGCTCATCGCTCGGGGCGGGCTCGGCCTCCACGGGGGGCTCCTGCGCTGGCGCCGCGAAGGCCTCCTCCTCGGCAGCCAGCACCTCGATCTCCTGCAGCGGGTCGGCCAGCGGCGCCGGCGCTTCCTCGCGCGGCTCGATGCGGTCGAGGATCGAGGGCTTCTCCTTGAGCGGATAGCCCAGGCTCTCCAGGCTCTCTTCGGCGACGTCGAGAATCAGGTCGCCCTGGCTGGCATGGTCTTCGGCCAGGCGCTCGAGGTAGTACTCGACGCTGGTGATGGCATCGGCCAGGGTGTCCAGGTTCTGCCAGTTGGGCACGGCCTTGCGCACCAGCAACTGTTCCTGGATATAGCGGGTGCAGGCCTGCAGCAGCGCGGCGGCACGGGTCAGCGGAATCATCGCCAGGCCGCCGCGGACCTGGGTCAGCAGCTCCGGCACGCGGGCCAGGTGCTCGTGGTTCCACTGCGAGGCGATGAACTCGATGATCGCGTCCTTGGCCTGCTCCAGGCCGTTGCGCGCCTCCTTGATCACCAGCTGGTGGATCTGCGCCACGTCGGTGGTGGGCAAGTGAGCCTGCTCGCTCTGCGCATCGTCGGCCGGGCCGACCATGCCGGCCAGGGTGGCCTCGACATAGAGCAGCGCGCCGGCCACGTCCATCAGCACCGCGTCGTTGGGTTCGCGCTGACCGAGGGACAAGCCATGCACCACGTCGATCTGGTCGAGAATCACCTTGCGTGGCTGGCCGAAGCCGAGCACCGCCAGGGTATCGGCGATCTGCTTGAGCGGCGCCAGCAGGGCGTCCAGCTCGGTGACCTGCTGGCGATCGCTGCGCACGAACAGGTCGAGGCTGTCCTTGACCCGCACCAGCTCCTCGCACAGGGCACCGACCACCGAGCGCATGGCGTCGCGGTCCGGCCCGGCCAGGCGCGCACGCTCCTCGTCGACCACGCCGCTGTCGGGCAGGGCGTCGTCGAGGCGGTACTGCTCCTTCAGGCTGCGGATACGTGGCGACTGGGCCGGGGCCTTGGCCACGTAGAACAGCAGGTTCTTGGTCAGCTCGTCCGGGGCGGCCTGGTTGATGCCGTCGGCGCCCTGGTCGACCAGGCGCTTGAGCTCCTTGTCCACCTGGCGCAGCAGGGTGCGCACCGAGGTGCTGTTGACCACGCTGCCATTGGCCAGGCCCTCGACCATGCCGGAGGCGATCTGCCACAGCGGGCCGAGCGGGGCCTCCTTGCACAGCAGTTCGAGGCGGGCGAACACGCGCGCCATGTAGCCCAGGTTGGTGGCCAGGTCCTGGTTGCGGATCACCCCGACCAGGGCCATCTGCAGCATCTGCCGCAGCTTGCGCAGCAGCACCGGCAGTTCGGCGGTGCGCAGCTTCTCCAGCGAATCCAGCGACAAGGCCGGCAGGCGGCCGGACAGATCCGGAGAGAACAGGCTGGTTTCCGACAGCAGGTTCTCGCCGCGGGCGGCGCGCAGGTCGTTGAGCAGCGGCAGCACCACCATCGGCAGGTCGCGCCGCGCGCTCTGGATGCGGTCCAGGTAGGCCGGCAGCTGCAGGATGGCCTGCATCAGCACTTCCAGGGCCTCGCCCTGGTTGCCGACGCGGCCGTCCAGCAGGGCCTGGGTCAGCTGCTCCATCTCCTCGGCGAGCAGGGCCGCGCCGTAGAACTCGACCATCTGCAGGGTGCCCTGCACCTGGTGCACATAGGTCTGGCAGAAGCGCATGCGCGTGGCGTCCTGCGGGTTCTCGACGAACGCCTCCAGGGCCTGGCGGGCCTGCTTCAGGGTTTCCGCGATCTCGCCTTTGACCCACTCCAGGGCGACATAGTCGTGCCGATCACCCATACCTGCTCCAGTCATGCTTGTCTTAGCCCTTGCGGGTGAAGGCCAGAACCCGTTCGTCGGCCACCGGCACCAAGTCCGGATGCTGCCAACCGACCACTTCGCCGACCCCCACCACCAGCATGCCCCCGGGCGCCAGGCGCTCGGCCAGGCGGTTGAGGATCTCGCGGCGACGCCAGCGGCGGAAATAGATCAGCAGGTTCTGGCAAAAAATTACGTCCATGCCGGACTGCGGCGCCTTGGCCAGCTCCAGCACATTCAGGCGGGCGACGCAGACTCGCGCCGCCAGCTCCGGCACCACCTTGTAGCGACCGTCGTCCTGGGCGAGGAAGTAGCGCTCGCACAGGTCGCTGTCCATCTGTTCCAGCTTGCGCGCGCCATACAGTGCCTCGCGCGCCTTGTTCAACACATTCAGGCTGATGTCGGTACCGGTCACGCCGAACTGGCGCTGGCTGTCCAGCTCGCGCAGCACTTCGGCGGCGCAGATCGCCATCGAGTAGGGCTCCTCGCCGCTGGAGCAGCCGACGCTCCAAAGTGCCAGGGGTCGCGGCTCTGTGTCCGTGACCAGGCGCCCGCGCAGGTAGTTCTCCAGCACCTCGAAGGACGGCCGATGACGGAAGAAGCGGGTCTCCTGCACGGTCAGGCGGTCCAGCAGGTTCGACCACTCCACCGCGCCACGCGGGCCGTCGGTGACCTGGCGGTAGTAGCTGGCATAGTCGCCGACGCCCAGTTCGCGCATGCGCGCGCTCAGACTGGTCTGCAGGAAGGCGCGGCGCTGCTCGTTGATCACCACGCCGGTGCGCTCCTCGAGCAGCCTCTGCCAGTCACGGAACTCCGCCTGCGACATATCGGCCAGTGGCTGCAAGGCCCAGACGCCGCTTGACTGCATGCTGTGCCCCTCGCTCATGGCCGAATACCTTGGACGGCGGCCCGCTCGGGCCGCCGCGCCTCCCTCGATCAGGCCTGGCCTTCCGGCAGGGTGAAGCCGGATACCGAACGACGCATCTCACTGGCCATCTTCGCCAGGTTACCGATGCTCTTGGCGGTCGCGGTGGTACCGGCGGAGGTCTGCGAGGTGATCTCCTGAATCACGTTCATGGTGTTGGAGATGTGGCCGGCCGAGGAGGCCTGCTGACGAGCGGCGTTGGAGATGTTCTGGATCAGCGCCGCGAGGGTCTTGGATACCTTCTCGATCTCCTCCAGGGCCACACCG
Source organism: Pseudomonas sp. CAU 1711 (assembly GCF_039888625.1). Taxonomy (NCBI): domain Bacteria; kingdom Pseudomonadati; phylum Pseudomonadota; class Gammaproteobacteria; order Pseudomonadales; family Pseudomonadaceae; genus Pseudomonas; species Pseudomonas sp. CAU 1711. Next base: position 66,495 of record NZ_JBDQQT010000014.1, on the reverse strand, counting down.
GCGTCCTGCGCCAGACGGGCACCGCGCACCACTTCGGAAGTGGTCTGCTCCATGGAGATCACCGCTTCGTTGGTGTCGGTCTGAATGGTTTTCACCAGCGCCTCGATCTGCTTGGTCGCCGCCGAGGAACGTTCCGCGAGGCGCTGTACTTCGTCCGCTACCACGGCGAAGCCACGGCCCGCGTCACCGGCCATGGAGGCCTGGATCGCGGCGTTCAGTGCGAGGATGTTGGTCTGGTCGGCAATGTCGTTAATCAGGCTAACGATGTCACCGATCTCCTGGGACGACTCACCGAGACGCTTGATCCGCTTCGAGGTGTCCTGGATCTGCTCACGGATGTTATCCATGCCGGTGATGGTGTTGTGCACCACCTCGTTGCCCTTGTTGGCGATGGCTACGGAACGTTCCGCTACCGCGGAGGATTCCGCGGCGTTCGCCGATACCTGGTCAATCGACACCGCCATCTCGTTGATCGCCGCGGAAGCCCCGGCGATTTCCTGGGCCTGGTGCTCGGAGGCCTCGGCCAGGTGCATCGCGGTGGCCTGGGTCTCCTGGGCGGCGGCCGCTACCTGCACGGCGGTCGAGTTGATCGTCGCCACCAGGTCGCGCAGCTGGTCGATGGAGTAGTTGATGGAGTCGGCGATCGCACCGGTGAAGTCCTCGGTCACGGTCGCGGCCACGGTCAGGTCACCGTCGGCGAGGTCGGCGATTTCGTCGAGCAGTCGCAGAATCGCCGCCTGGTTACGCTCGTTCTTCTCGGCGGTGGAGGTCAGTCGGCGGTTGGTCTCCTGCACCATCACCAGGCCGATCAGGATGATCGCGGCCAGGGCCAGGGCACCCAGCACATAGCCGGCCAGGGTGTTGAAGGTACGCCCGTCGGCCAGGGTCTCGAACTCGCCGGCCAGGGTCGAGGTCTTGTCCAGCAGGGTCTGCGAGCCGGTGAAGATGGTGTTGGCGGACTCACGCACCTGGAACAGTTCCGGCGAGGTCTCGAGGATTTCGTCCACCGAGCCGGAGACGAACTGGAACAGCTCGGAAATCTCGGCCAGGCGCTCCAGCGCCTCCGCGTCGGTCACCGCGCTGATCTCCATCGCCGCGTTGCCCTCGACCATCGCCTTGAGTACGCGGCCGAACAGGCTGGCGTCGCGACCGAACATGTCGGCGGCCTGCACCGAGTCGTCGTCACCGGCCAGCACCTTGTTCACCGAGCCGAGGATACGTTCGGCCAGCAGCGACTGGCGCTGGGCCACGGATACCTGGGCCGCCGGCGCACCGCTGCGCAGCAGGATGTCGACCACCTCTTCGTACTCGACCTGCAGCTGCGGAATGGTTTCGGCGAGGGTCGCGGCCACCTGGTGCAGCGACAGTACGGTCTGTTCGCTCTGCAGGATGGCGTCCGCGTTCTGCCGCAGCACGTCCCAGTCCTGCTGCACCGCATCCATCTGCGGTTTGACCGACTCGGGAGCGGCGGGCAGGCCACTGGCCTCGCTGCCGGCGGTCAGCCAGCTCCAGCGCTGGTCGAAGTCGCGGCGCGCTTCCTTGAGCAGCGGGAAGGCCTCGGCCTTGCCGGTCGCCGCTTCCGTGGCGTTCTTCGCGATACGCTGCGACAGCACGCGCAGCTCGCCGGCATGGCTGATGTATTCCTTGTCGTAATTAGACTGGGTGTTGAGGTAGGCGAAGTTGGCGAACAACAACACGATGGAAATGATCAGGACCACGAAGAGTCCGGCGATCAGCGTGTTGCTGCGCACACCTGCCAAGAGATTGCCTGCATCGAGTTTTTTCATTATGTGGCCCCCGCCTGGACCGACCGCACTACGGTTTCCATGTAACGCCAAAAGGCCGGCAAGTGCCGACCCAACCGAAAATCTTATACCGCCACGTCGAGAAAGCCCTGGTGCTGCGCCAGCCCGTGCGGGCTGAACACCAGCCAGGGTCGTTCACGCTGGAACACCCCGTGGATGAAGGGAGAGATCGCCGCTTCCAGCGGCGGCAGCTGCTCGGAGAAGGTATCCACCGGGAAATGCTGCATGCCGAACACTTCGTCGACCGTCAGCCCGGCGAACACCTCGTTGTGGTCCACCACCAGCACCCGCCGCTGCTTGCGCAGCGGCGACAGCTCGCTGCCGAAGTAGCCGCACAGGTCCATCACCGGCAACAGCCGGCCACGCACGTTGGCCACGCCCTTGACCCAGCTCTTCACGCCGGGCAGCAGGGTGTGGCGCGGCTCGTGCAGCACCTCGCCGATTTCGCCCATGGGCGCCACGAAATAGCGCTCGCCCATGCGAAAACCGATGCCGCTCCAGGTCTGTACCGCTTCCTGCTGCGAAGGCAGGCCCGCGGCCAGGGCGCGACAGCGCTGATCGAGAGCGACGAGAAGCTGGAAAGGAGATTGCGCGTCCGACATGCCTGCCCTGGTCTGTTCTTCTTATATGGCTACGGAGCGGCGCGGCTTCAGCCGGCCAGTACCGCGTTGAGGGTCTTCATCAGGGTGTCTTCGTCCACCGGCTTGGTCAGGTAGTCGCGCGCGCCCTGGCGCTTGCCCCAGACCTTGTCGGTCTCCTGGTCCTTGGTGGTGACGATGATCACCGGGATGTGACTGGTTTCGGCGTCCTTGGTCAGCTGACGGGTGGCCTGGAAACCATTGAGGCCGGGCATGACGATGTCCATCAGCACGGCATCGGGCTTTTCCTGGCGCGCCAGGGCGACGCCATCGGCGCCGTTCTCCGCCTTGAGCACCTGGTGACCGTGCTTCTCGAGCATGGCGGTCAGTTTGTACATCTCGGTCGGCGAGTCATCAACAATCAGAATACGAGCCATGAGGTTCCCCATTCGGAATAGGCGTCACCGGCTTGTGGCCGGAAATCAGGAGGCTTGCTCCACCGGGACGAATTCGGGCACGTGCGCCTTGATGGCACCGAGCAACTCTTCCTTGCTGAACGGCTTGGTCAGGTACTGGTCGGACCCGACGATGCGTCCCTTGGCCTTGTCGAACAGGCCGTCCTTGGAGGACAGCATGATCACCGGGGTGGATTTGAAAGCGCTGTTGTTCTTGATCAGGGCGCAGGTCTGATAACCATCGAGGCGCGGCATCATGATGTCGACGAAGATGATGCTCGGATGCGTATCGGCGATCTTGGCCAGCGCATCGAAGCCATCGACAGCCGTGATGACCTCGCAACCCACCTTCTTCAGCAGAGTCTCGGCGGTGCGACGAATCGTCTTCGAATCGTCGATCACCATCACCTTCAAACCCTCGGAATGCTGTTCCATGTCTGCCCTACCATCGCCTCGGTGAGTCGTTGTTTTATCTTATACAGCAGAGTGTGGCCGAGACCGAACTCTGACGGGCTGCGCCCCGGTCGTCCGGACTTTTTAGCACACTCTCCCAATGCAATCTATAAGCCCCTAATCCTCGGGGATTTTCTTGACCGGCGCGGCCTCCAGCGCCACCCTTGGCACCTCCGCTCGCCCCCTCAAGCAGGTTTTCTCCATGAGCATTCGCCTGGGGATCGTCATGGATCCCATCGCCCAGATCAACTTCAAGAAGGATAGCTCGCTGGCCATGCTGCTCGCCGCCCAGGCCCGTGGCTGGTCGCTGTTCTACATGGAGCAGCACGACCTCTATCTGGACGCCGGCCAGGCCCGCGCCCGGATGCGCCCGTTGCGCGTGTTCGAGGACCCGCAGCACTGGTTCGAGCTGGACGATGAGCGCGACGCGCCGCTGGCCGAGCTGGACACTATCCTGATGCGCAAGGACCCGCCCTTCGACAACGAGTTCGTCTACTCCACTTACTTATTGGAGCAGGCCGAACGCGACGGCGTGCTGGTGGTCAACCGCCCGCAGAGCCTGCGCGACTGCAACGAAAAGCTGTTCGCCACCCATTTCCCTCACTGCATGCCACCCACCCTGGTCAGCCGCAGGCCGGATATTCTGCGCGAATTCGCCAAAAAGCAGCGTGACATCATTCTCAAACCCCTGGATGGCATGGGCGGCTCCTCGATTTTCCGCCACCGCGAGGGCGACCCCAACCTCTCGGTGATACTGGAGACCCTGACCGCCCACGGCACCCAGCAGTGCATGGCTCAGGGCTACCTGCCGGCGATCGTCGAGGGCGACAAGCGCATCCTGATGATCGACGGCGAGCCGGTGCCCTACTGCCTGGCGCGCATCCCGGCCCAGGGCGAGACCCGCGGCAACCTGGCCGCCGGCGGCCGTGGCGAGGCGCGCCCGCTGAGCGAGCGCGACCGCGAGATCGCCGCCGCAGTCGGCCCGGTACTGCGCGAAAAGGGCCTGCTGTTCGTCGGCCTGGACGTGATCGGCGAGCACCTGACCGAGATCAACGTGACCAGCCCGACCTGTATCCGCGAGATCGACAAGGCCTTCGACACCCGCATCGGCGAACGCCTGATGGACTGCATCGAAGGCAAGCTCGCCGCGCGCAAAGCTTGACGCGCGTGGCAGCTCGGCGCTTCTCGCTTGCAGGGCGCCGCTCGATGCCGGCAGACTGCGCGGCAATCTGAACGCAGCCCCGGGCCGATGAACGCAGCCACGCTCCCTCCTACCGACCTCGCCAGCCCTGGCGTCCGCCCGGCGGACCGCCTGGGCTTCACCCTGTTTCTCGCCGCCCTGCTGCACCTGGCGCTGATCCTCGGCGTCGGCTTCGGCCTGAGCAAGCCCGGCGAGATCAGCAAGACTCTGGAAATCACCCTGTCCAGCTTCCAGAGCCAGGAGAAGCCCAAGCAGGCGGACTTCCTCGCCCAGCACGACCAGCAGGGCAGCGGCACCCTGGAGCACAAGGCGGCGCCCAAGACCACCGAGCAGGCGCCGTTCCAGGACACCCAGATCAACAAGGTCACCCCGGACGCCGCGCCTCCACCCAGCCAGCCGCAGCAGGCGCCCAAGGCCGCGCTGACCACCCGCGCGCCGCAGCCGCAGAAGGCCGCGACCAAGCGCGAGGAGAAACAGCCGGAACCGCAGGCCCGCCCGGCGCCGGTGTTCGACAGCTCGCAGCTGTCGATGGAGATCGCCAGCCTGGAGGCGCAACTGGCCCAGGAGCAGCAGCAGTACGCCAAACGCCCGAAGATCCACCGCCTCAACGCCGCCTCGACCATGCGCGACAAGGGCGCCTGGTACAAGGACGAGTGGCGCAAGAAGGTCGAGCGCATCGGCAACCTCAACTACCCGGAGCAGGCCCGCCGCCAGCGCATCTACGGCAGCCTGCGCATGCTGGTGTCGATCAACCGCGACGGCACCCTGTACGAGGTGCAGGTGCTGGAGTCGTCCGGCCAGCCGGTGCTGGACCAGGCCGCCCTGCGCATCGTGCGCCTGGCCGCGCCTTTCGCCCCCTTCACCGGCGACCTGGCGGACATCGACCGCCTGGAAATCATCCGCACCTGGCGCTTCGAGCGCGGCGACCGCCTGTCCAGCAACTGACAGAGCAGCCACAAGCCGCAAGCTGCAAGCCTCAAGAAAAGCCGCCCGCGACGCCCCGCCCCCGGATTTTCCGCCTCTACTTGCGGCTTGTCGCTCGCGGCTTGCAGCTTCAAACTAACGACCATGAAGACCGCAGCCAGCTACCTCAAGCATCATTTCCTGATCGCCATGCCGCACATGGCCGATCCCAACTTCGCGCAGACCGTCACCTACCTGGTCGAGCACAACGAGCAGGGCGCCATGGGCCTGGTGATCAACCGCCCCAACGGCCTCAACCTGGCCGACATCCTCGAACAGCTGCGCCCGGAACAGGCGCCGTCCGAACGCTGCCAGCACCTGCCGGTGTTCGCCGGCGGACCGGTGCAGACCGACCGCGGCTTCGTCCTGCACCCGAGCGGGCACAGCTTCCAGGCCACCCTGGAACTGGGCGAACTGGCCCTGTCCACCTCGCAGGACGCGCTGTTCGCCATCGCCGACGGCATTGGGCCGGACAAGTACCTGATCACCCTCGGCTACGCCGGCTGGGAAGCCGGCCAGCTTGAGGCCGAGCTGGCCGACAACGCCTGGCTGACCTGCCCGGCCGACAACGCCACCCTGTTCGACACCCCGGCCGAGCAGCGCCTGGCCGCCGCCGCGGCGCGCCTGGGAATCAACCTCAGCCTGCTCACCGCCCAGGCCGGCCACGCATGAGCTACTCGCCGCGCCTGCTGCTGGGCTTCGACTACGGCACCAAGCAGATCGGCGTCGCCGTCGGTCAGGCCGTCACCGGCCAGGCCCGCGAGCTGTGCGTACTGAAAGCGCAGAACGGCGTGCCGGACTGGCAGCGGGTCGCCGCGCTGATCGAGGAATGGCAGCCGGACGCCATCGTCGTCGGTCTGCCGCTGAACATGGACGGCAGCAGGAGCGAGATGAGCGAGCGCGCCGAGAAGTTCGCCCGCCGCCTCAATGGCCGCTTCAACCTGCCGGTGCATACCCACGACGAGCGCCTGACCACCTTCGAGGCCAAGGGACAGCGCCTGGCCCAGGGCCAGCGCGGCGGCTACCGCGAGCGCCCGGTGGACGCTCTGGCCGCCGCCCTGCTGCTGGAAGGCTGGCTGCAACAGAACCTTTAGGAACGACTGCGAGGACTGCCGATGAACCTGCCCGATCCCCAACAGCTGCTGCCGCGCATGGCCGCCGAGCTCGCGGCCCTGCTGGTCCGCCGCGGCGTCACGCAGGCGCGCTTCATCGGCATCCGCACCGGCGGCGTCTGGGTCGCCGAGGCCCTGCTGCGCGAGCTGGGCCTCACGCAGCCGCTGGGCACCCTGGACGTGTCCTTCTACCGCGACGACTTCACCCGCAACGGCCTGCACCCGCAGGTGCGCCCCTCGGAGCTGCCCTTCGACATCGAGGACCAGCACCTGGTGCTGGTCGACGACGTGCTGATGAGCGGGCGCACGGTGCGCGCCGCCCTCAACGAGCTGTTCGACTACGGCCGCCCGGCCAGCGTGACCCTGGTCTGCCTGCTCGACCTGGACGCCCGCGAGCTGCCGGTGCATGCCGACGTGCTCGGCGCCAGCCTCGCCCTGGCGCCCCACGAGCGGGTAAAATTGTCCGGCCCCGCGCCGCTCGCCCTCGAGCTGCAAAGCCTTTCCGCCTAGGAAACTTCCCATGCCCATCGACGCCTCGCGCTCGCTGCAGCTCAACGACCAGGGCCAGCTGCGCCACTTCCTCTCGCTCGACGGCCTGCCCCGCGAGCTGCTGACCGAGATCCTCGACACCGCCGACTCCTTCCTCGAAGTGGGCGCGCGCGCGGTGAAGAAGGTCCCGCTGCTGCGCGGCAAGACCGTGTGCAACGTGTTCTTCGAGAACTCCACGCGCACCCGCACCACCTTCGAGCTGGCCGCCCAGCGCCTGTCCGCCGACGTGATCAGCCTCAACGTGTCGACCAGCTCGACCAGCAAGGGCGAGACCCTGTTCGACACCCTGCGCAACCTCGAGGCCATGGCCGCCGACATCTTCGTCGTGCGCCATGCCGACTCTGGCGCCGCGCACTTCATCGCCGAGCACGTCTGCCCCAACCTGGCCATCATCAACGGCGGCGACGGCCGCCACGCGCACCCGACCCAGGGCATGCTCGATATGCTGACCATCAGGCGGCATAAAGGTAGTTTCGAGAACCTTTCCGTGGCGATCGTCGGCGATATCCTGCATTCGCGGGTGGCCCGTTCCGACATGCTGGCGCTCAAGGCCCTGGGCTGCCCGGACATCCGCGTGGTGGCGCCCAAGACCCTGCTGCCGATCGGCATCGAGCAGTACGGCGTCAGCGTCCACCACAACCTGGCCGAGGGCCTCAAGGACGTCGACGTGGTGATCATGCTGCGCCTGCAGCGCGAGCGCATGCAGGGCGGCCTGCTGCCCAGCGAGGGCGAGTTCTACCGGCTCTACGGCCTGACCGAGCAGCGCCTGAAACTGGCCAAGGCGGACGCCCTGGTGATGCACCCGGGGCCGATCAACCGCGGCGTGGAGATCGAGTCGGCGGTGGCCGACGGCCCGCAGTCGGTGATCCTCAATCAGGTCACCTACGGCATCGCCATCCGCATGGCCGTGCTGTCCATGGCCATGAGCGGGCAGGCCGCCCAGCGTCAACTGCATGCCGAGGAGCCCAACTGATGCGTACCCGTATCCTCGGAGCCCGGGTGATCGACCCGGCCAGCGGCCTGGACCAGGTCCGCGACCTCTATCTGGACGGCGGCAAGCTGGTCGCCTTCGACCAGGCGCCGACCGGCTTCGTCGCCGACCAGGAGATCGGCGCCCGCGGCCTGATCGCCAGCCCGGGCCTGGTCGACCTGGCCGTGGCCCTGCGCGAGCCGGGCTACAGCCGCAAGGGCAACATCGCCAGCGAGACCCTGGCGGCCGCCGCCGGCGGCGTCACCAGCCTGTGCTGTCCGCCGCTGACCAAACCGGTGCTGGACACCCCGGCGGTGGCCGAGCTGATCCTCGAGCGCGCCCAGGAGGCCGGACACACCAAGGTGTTCCCGATTGGCGCGCTGACCAAGGGTCTCGCCGGCGAGCAGCTGGCCGAGCTGGTGGCCCTGCGCGACGCCGGCTGCGTGGCCTTCGCCAACGGCCTGGCGCCGCTGGCCAACCACCGCACCCTGCGCCGCGCCCTGGAATATGCCGCCACCTTCGACCTGACGGTGGTGTTCCACGCCCAGGATGCCGACCTGGCCGCCGGCGGCCTGGCCCACGAGGGCGCCACCGCCAGCTTCCTCGGCCTGGCCGGCATCCCCGAGACGGCCGAGACGGTGGCCCTGGCCCGCGACCTGCTGCTGGTCGAACAGAGCGGCGTGCGCGCCCACTTCAGCCAGATCACCAGCGCGCGCGGCGCCGAGATGATCGCCAGCGCCCAGGCCCGCGGCCTGCCGGTGACCGCCGACGTGGCGATGTACCAGCTGATCCTCACCGACGAGGCGCTGCTCGGCTTCTCCAGCCTGTATCACGTGCAGCCGCCGCTGCGCACCGCCTTTGATCGCGAGGGCCTGCGCCAGGCCGTGAAGGCCGGGGTGATAGGCGCCATCGCCAGCCACCACCAGCCGCACGAGGCCGACGCCAAGCTGGCGCCCTTCGGCGCAACCGAGCCGGGCATCAGCAGCGTCGAGCTGTTGCTGCCGCTGGCCCTGACCCTGGTGCAGGACGGCCTGCTCGACCTGCCGACCCTGCTGGCGCGCCTGACCAGCGGCCCGGCCAAGGCCCTGCGCCTGCCGGCCGGGCGCCTGGCGGTCGGCGCGCCGGCCGACCTGGTGCTGTTCGATGGCGAAGGCCAGACCCTGGCCGGCGAGAGCTGGCGCTCGAAGGGCGGCAACTGCCCCTTCCTCAGCCACTGCCTGCCGGGCCAGGTGCGCTACACCCTGGTCGACGGGCGCATCAGCTACCAGGCCTGAACCGCCCCGCCAAACGGCGGGCCGTCCGTAGGCTGGGTAGAGGCGCGTAGCGCCGAAACCCAGCGCCGCCTGCATGCTGGGTAGCGCTACGCTCCACCCAGCCTACGGACTACCATGCCTGAGAGAGGCTGCGCCCCTCACCCAGTCCCCTCTCCCCCCGGGAGAGGGCCGGGGGTGTGGACGTTCAAATCCGCGCCAGCGCCTGGGCCAGATCGGCGCGCAGGTCCTCGGCCTCCTCCACGCCCACCGACAGGCGCACCAGGGCGTCGCCTATGCCCAGCTCGGCGCGGATCGCGGCCGGGATGCTGGCGTGGGTCATGATCGCCGGGTGCTCGATCAGGCTCTCCACCCCGCCGAGGCTCTCGGCCAGGGCGAAGATCCCCAGCGCCTCGAGGAAGCGCCGGGTGCCGGCCAGGTCGCAAGCCAGCTCCAGCGAGATCATGCCGCCGAAGCCGTGCATCTGCCGCCGCGCCAGCTCGTGCTGGGGGTGCGACGCCAGCCCCGGGTAGTGCACCCGCGCCACCTGCGGCTGGCGCTCCAGCCAGGTGGCCAGCTCCAGGGCGTTGGCGCAGTGGCGCTGCATGCGCAGGGCCAGGGTCTTGATCCCGCGCAGGACCAGGAAGGCGTCGAACGGCCCGGCGATGGCGCCCACCGCGTTCTGCAGGAAGCCCAGGCGCTCGCGCAGCTCGGCATGCCGGGGCTCGCCGCCGACCACGGCGACGCCGCCGATCACGTCGGAGTGGCCGTTGAGGTACTTGGTGGTCGAGTGCACCACCAGGTCGAAGCCCAGCTCCAGCGGGCGCTGCACCCAGGGGCTGGCGAAGGTGTTGTCGGCCACCGCGAGTATGCCGTGGCGCCGACAGACGCCGGCGACGGCCGCCAGATCGGCGAGGCGCAGCAGCGGATTGCTCGGCGTCTCCACCCAGACCATGCGCGTCTGCGGGGTCAGCGCCGCCTCCAGGGCGGCGGGGTCGGCCAGGTCGACGAAACTGAAGCGCAGCCCGGCGCTGCGCCGCCGCACCCGCTCGAACAGGCGGTAGGTGCCGCCATACAGGTCGTTGCCAGAGACTATATGGGCGCCGGCGTCGAGGCACTCCAGCACGGTGGCGATGGCCGCCAGCCCGGAGGCGAAGGCGAAGGCCTGGGCGCCGCCCTCGAGATCCGCCACGCAGCGCTCCAGGGCCCAGCGCGTGGGGTTGTGCGAGCGCCCGTAGTCGAGGCCCTGGTGCACCCCGGGGCTGGCCTGGGCGTAGGTGGAGTTGGCGTAGATCGGCGGCATCAGGGCGCCGGTGGACGGGTCCGGCGCCTGCCCGGCATGGATCACCCGGGTGGCGAAGGCGTGCTGGCTCATGTCAGGGTCTTCCGCAGGTGGTTGAGCAGATCGGAACGGGTGATCAGGCCGTGGAAGTCGTCGCCGTCGGCGATGATCGCCACCAGGCCCCGGTCCAGCACCGCCTCCAGCTCGTGCAGGCTGGCGCCGGAGGCCAGGGTCTCCAGGCGGGCGCACATGGCGCCGGCCACCGGCGCGCGGAAGCGGCCGGGCTCGGCGTGCACGCTGAGCAGCAGGTCGGATTCGTCGATCACCCCCACCAGGTGGCCGCCGTCCAGCACCGGCAGCTGCGAGACGTCGGCCAGGCGCATGCGCTGGAAGGCGGTGAGCAGGGTGTCCTGCGGCCCCACGCTGACCACCCCGCCCTCCTCGAAGCGCCGCGCGATCAGGTCGCGCAGGTCACCGTGGCGCGGGCGGGCGAGCAGGCCCTGCTCGACCAGCCACTGGTCGTTGTAGACCTTGGACAGGTAGCGGGTGCCGGTGTCGCAGACGAAGCTGACCACCCGCTTCGGCGCCTTCTGCGCGCGACAGTAGCGCAGCGCCGCGGCCAGCAGGGTGCCGGTGGAGGAGCCGCCGACTATGCCCTCGGCGCGCAGCAGCTGGCGGGCATGGGCGAAGCTCTCCTGATCGTCGATGGAGTAGGCGACGCGCACGCTGGAGAGGTCGGCGATGGCCGGGATGAAGTCCTCGCCTATGCCCTCCACCGCCCAGGAGCCCGGCGTGCCCAGGGTGCCGCTGCGGCTGTACTCGGCCACCACCGAGCCGAGCGGGTCGGCCAGCACCATCTCCAGTTCGGGGCGCACCCGGCGGAAGAAGCGGGTCAGGCCGGTCAGGGTGCCGGCCGAACCGACGCCGACCACTATGGCGTCGAGGTCGTGGCCGGTCTGCGCCCAGATCTCCGGGGCGGTGCCGGTCTCGTGGGCCAGGGGGTTGGCCGGGTTGTTGAACTGGTCGGCGAAGAAGGCGCCGGAGATCCCCGCCGCCAGACGCGCGGCGTAGTCCTGGTAGTACTCGGGATGGCCCTTGCCGACGTCGGAGCGGGTGATATGCACCTCGGCGCCCATGGCCTTGAGGTGCAGGACCTTCTCGGTGGACATCTTGTCCGGCACCACCAGCACCACCCGGTAACCCTTGGCCCGGCCGACCAGGGCCAGACCGAGGCCGGTATTGCCGGCGGTGGCCTCGACTATGGTGCCGCCCGGACGCAGGCGGCCGTCGCGCTCGGCGGCCTCGATCATGGCCAGGCCGATGCGGTCCTTGATCGAGCCGCCGGGGTTCTGCGACTCGAGTTTGAGGAACAGGGTGCAGGGGCCGGTATCGAGGCGGCTGACCCGCACCAGCGGGGTATTGCCGATCAGCTCGAGCACCGCGGGGCGACTGTCGCTGGCCATGTCGTCACCTCCCCGCGGCGCGCCGCGCTGGTGAAACACATGTCTCGCTAGAACTTAGGCCGCCATGCCGCGCCCCGCAACCGGCCACCGCCGACCGGTCGGATTCAGCCGCGCGCGGCGTTCTTGATCGACACCTGGGTGTTGAGGGTCCAGAAGTCGTAGAGCACGCCGATCAGGAGCAGACCGCCGGTGAGCAGGTAGATGATCCCGCTGATCCACTTGCCCTGGTACATGCGGTGCACGCCGAACACGCCGAGGAAGGTCAGCAGTATCCAGGCCAGGTTGTAGTCGGTGTCGCCGGCGGTGAAGCGCAGGTCGGCCTCGCGATCCATCGCCGGGATCAGGAACAGGTCGACTATCCAGCCGATGAACAGCAGGCCCAGGGTGAAGAACCAGAGGGTGCCGGTCACCGGCTTGCCGTAGTAGAAGCGGTGCGAGCCGAGGAAGCCGAAGATCCACAGTAGGTAGCCGATGACCTTGCTGTGGGTGTCCTGTCGCGTGTTCATGCCATTCTCCTTCTGTGGGCCGACGCGGCTATGACCGGCAAAACCGCCGCGGGTTGCCGGCGGACAAAGAAAAGCCCGCTGGCGCGGGCTTTCTCGAGCGCGGACCTCAACGGAAGCGTCGGCCCGGATCCTCCTCGCTGACCTGCAGGCTGAGGCCCTCGGCCATGTGGGTCAGGTGCTCGCCGTCGGTCTCCGAGCCCAGCTTGATCATCAGGCGCAGGTCGTTGGCCGAGTCGGCGTAGAGCAGGGCGTCCTCGTAGGTGATCTCGCCCTGGGTGTAGAGGTTGTACAGGGCCTGGTCGAAGGTCTGCATGCCCAGTTCGGTGGAGCGCTTCATCAGGCCCTTGAGCTCATGAATCTCGCCCTTGCGGATCAGGTCGGCGGCCAGCGGGGTATTGATCAGCACCTCGATCACCGCGCGACGGCCCTTGCCGTCCGGGGTCGGCACCAGCTGCTGGGCGACTATGGCCTTGAGGTTGAGCGACAGGTCCATCCACACCTGGTTGTGCCGGTCCGGCGGGAAGAAGTTGATGATGCGGTCCAGCGCCTGGTTGGCGTTGTTGGCGTGCAGGGTGGCCAGGCACAGGTGACCGGTCTCGGCGAAGGCCACGGCGTAGTCCATGGTCTCGCGGGTGCGGATCTCGCCGATCAGGATCACGTCCGGCGCCTGGCGCAGGGTGTTCTTCAGCGCCACCTCGAAGGACTCGGTGTCGATGCCGACCTCGCGCTGGGTGACGATGCAGCTCTGGTGCTGGTGGATGTACTCGATCGGGTCCTCGATGGAGATGATGTGGCCGCTGGTGTTCCTGTTGCGGTAGCCGATCATCGCCGCCAGCGAGGTGGACTTGCCGGTGCCGGTGGCGCCGACGAACAGCACCATGCCGCGCTTGGTCAGCGCCAGCTTCTTCAGAATCTCGGGCAGCTTGAGGTCGTCGATGGTCGGGATGTTGGTCTCGATGCGGCGCAGCACCATGCCGGCCAGATTGCGCTGGTAGAAGGCGCTAACGCGGAAGCGGCCGATGCCGCGCGCGCTGATGGCGAAGTTGCACTCGTGGTTCTCGGCGAACTCGCGGCGCTGCTGCTCGTTCATCACCGAGTGCACCGTCTCGCGGGTCTGCTCCGGCGACATGGGGTTCTTGGTCACCGGCATGATCTTGCCGTTGACCTTCATCGACGGCGGCACGCCGGCGGTGATGAACAGGTCGGAGCCGCCCTTCTCCACCATCAAGCGCAACAGTTTTTCGAATTCCATCTTTCCCGCCCGTGTCTCTCGTATCCGGCCGCCGCGCGGGCGGCCTGCATGGTTAGAAGTTTTCCGGCGACTTGGCCTTCTCGCGCGCCGCCTCGCGCCCGATCAGGCCCTTGCTCAGCAGGGTCTTCAGACAGGCGTCGAGGGTCTGCATGCCCAGCGAGCCGCCGGTCTGGATCGCCGAGTACATCTGCGCCACCTTGTCCTCGCGGATCAGGTTTCGGATGGCCGGGGTGCCGATCATGATCTCGTGGGCCGCCACCCGGCCGCCGCCGATCTTCTTCAGCAGGGTCTGCGAGATCACCGCCTGCAGGGATTCGGAGAGCATGGAGCGGACCATGGACTTCTCCTCGGCGGGGAACACGTCGACCACGCGGTCGATGGTCTTGGCCGCGCTGGTGGTGTGCAGGGTGCCGAACACCAGGTGGCCGGTCTCGGCCGCGGTCAGCGCCAGGCGGATGGTCTCCAGATCGCGCATCTCGCCGACCAGGATGATGTCCGGGTCCTCACGCAGGGCCGAGCGCAGGGCCTCGGAGAAGCCGTGGGTGTCGCGGTGCACCTCGCGCTGGTTGACCAGGCACTTCTTCGACTCGTGGACGAATTCGATCGGGTCCTCGATGGTGAGGATATGGTGGTACTTGTTGTTGTTCAGGTAGTCGAGCATGGCCGCCAATGTGGTCGACTTGCCCGAGCCGGTCGGCCCGGTGACCAGCACCAGGCCGCGCGGCACGTCGGTGATCTTGCGGAACACCTCGCCCATGCCGAGGTCTTCCATGCTCAGGACCTTGGAGGGAATGGTCCGGAACACCGCGCCGGCGCCGCGGTTCTGGTTGAAGGCGTTGACCCGGAAACGCGCCACGCCCGGCACCTCGAAAGAGAAGTCGGTCTCGAGGAATTCCTCGTAATCCTTGCGCTGCTTGTCATTCATGATGTCGTAGATCAGCGCGTGGACCTGCTTGTGGTCCATCGGCGGCAGGTTGATGCGCCGCACGTCGCCATCGACGCGAATCATCGGCGGCAGGCCCGCCGAGAGGTGCAGGTCCGACGCGCCCTGCTTGGCGCTGAAGGCGAGCAGCTCGGTAATATCCATGGGACTCCCCAATCCAATGCAAGCGGGTAGAATGCCGCAGACCCTGACGGGCGGGCCAAAGAGCGCAAGTAATGTCCACGATAGCAGAGAATATTGCAAAGGTTCGCCGCCGTATCCGTGAGGCGGCGCAAGCCTCGCAGCGCGATCCGCAGGCAGTTGGCCTGCTCGCCGTGAGCAAGACCAAGCCGGCCGCGGCGATCCGTGCGGCGCATGCCGCCGGCCAGCGCGACTTCGGCGAGAACTACCTGCAGGAGGCCCTGGCCAAGCAGGCCGAACTGGCCGACCTGGAGCTCACCTGGCACTTCATCGGCCCCATCCAGTCGAACAAGACCCGCGCCATCGCCGAGCACTTCCACTGGGTGCACTCGGTCGACCGCCTGAAGATCGCCCAGCGCCTGGCCGAGCAGCGCCCGGCGCACCTGCCGCCGCTGAACATCTGCCTGCAGGTCAACGTCAGCTTTGAGCCCAGCAAGTCAGGCTGCACGCCGCAGGAGCTGCCGGCGCTGGCACAGGCGGTGACACGACTGCCCCGGCTGCGCCTGCGCGGCCTGATGGCCATTCCCGAACCGAGCGACGACCCGCAGGCCCAGCGCGAGCCCCTGGCCCGCCTGCGCCAGCTGCGCGACGCCCTGGGCCTCGACCTCGACACCCTGTCCATGGGCATGAGCCAGGACCTGGAAGCGGCCATCGCCGAAGGCGCCACCTGGGTGCGCATCGGCACCGCGCTGTTCGGTGCCCGCGACTACGGTTCGCCACATTGATTAAGGAAGCACGCATATGAGCCACCCGCGTATCGCCTTTATCGGCGCCGGCAACATGGCCACCAGCCTGATCGGCGGCCTGCTCGCCCAGGGCATTCCGGCCAGCCATATCCGCGCCAGCGACCCCGGCGCCGAGCAGCGCGCCAGGGTCGCCGCCGAGCACGGCATCGAGCTGTTCGAAAGCAACGCCGAGGCGGTGGCCGGCGCCGAGGTGGTGGTGCTGGCGGTCAAGCCGCAGGTGATGAAGGCCGTGTGCCAGGCCCTGGCGCCGGGCCTGCAGCCGGGCCAGCTGATCGTCTCCATCGCCGCCGGCATCAGCTGCGCCAGTCTGGCCGCCTGGCTCGGCGAGGTGGCGCTGGTGCGCTGCATGCCCAACACCCCGGCCCTGCTGCGCCAGGGCGTCAGCGGCCTGTATGCCAACGCCAAGGTTTCCGCTGCGCAGCGCCAGCAGGCCGAGCAACTGCTGGCGGCCGTCGGCCTGGCCCTGTGGCTGGAGGAGGAGTCGCTGATCGATGCGGTCACCGCCGTGTCCGGCAGTGGCCCGGCCTATTTCTTCCTGCTGATCGAGGCGATGACCGCCGCCGGCGAGAAGCTCGGCCTGCCGCGCGCAACCGCCGCCCAGCTGACCCGGCACACCGCCCTCGGCGCCGCGCGCATGGCCTGCGAGAGCGACGTGGAGGCCGCCGAGCTGCGCCGCCGCGTCACCTCGCCCAATGGCACCACCGAGGCGGCGATCAAGGCCTTCCAGGCCGGCGGCTTCGAGGCGCTGGTGCAGCAGGCGCTGGACGCCGCCGCCAAGCGCTCCGCCGAACTCGCCGAACAACTGGGCCAATAAGGAACCCCCATGAACGGACTGGACACCGCCGCCATCTATATCCTGCAGACCCTCGGCAGCCTCTACCTGCTGATCGTGCTGCTGCGCTTCATCCTGCAACTGGTACGCGCCGACTTCTACAACCCGCTCAGCCAGTTCACCGTCAAGGCCACCCAGCCGCTGCTGCGCCCGCTGCGCCGCATCATCCCCGGTTTCGGCGGCGTCGACCTGGCCTCCCTGGCGCTGGCCGTGCTGGTGCAGCTGGTGATCATGACCCTGACCCTGCTGCTGGCCTATGGCGGCATCGCCAACCCGCTGCAGTTGCTGGTCTGGGCGCTGATCGGGGTGACCTCGCTGTTCCTCAAGATCTTCTTCTTCGCCTTGATCGTCAGCGTGATCCTGTCCTGGGTCGCCCCGGGCAGCTACAACCCCGGCGCCCAGCTGGTCAACCAGATCTGCGAGCCGCTGCTGGCGCCCTTCCGCAAGCTGCTGCCGAACCTCGGCGGCCTGGATATCTCGCCGATCTTCGCCTTCATCGCGATCAACCTGATCGACATGCTGGTGGTGAAGAACCTCGCCGCCATGACCCTGATGCCCGCGGTACTCGGCCTGCTGATGTGAGCTGGTTCCGCTGGGACGGCGACGACCTGCTGCTCGACTGCCACCTGCAGCCCAAGGCCAGCCGCGACGAGTTCGCCGGGCTGCACGGCAAGCGCCTGAAGATCCGCCTGACCGCGCCGCCGGTGGAGGGCAGGGCCAACGCCCAGCTGCTGGCCTTCCTCGCCGACGCCTTCGGCGTGGCCAAGAGCCAGGTCAGCCTGGAAAGCGGCGAGCTGAACCGACAGAAGCGCGTGCGCATCCGCGCACCGCGGCAATTGCCGGCCCTGCCAGGACTGACCGCTCGGTCACTGCAGGCGACCAGCCGGTCGAAGTTGTGAAGTGAGGCGATTGACGGCACCATCGACCATCGCATAATGCCGCCATCGTCAGCACGGCTAGGGCGATAGCGAGCCGAGCTATCCCGGCCCCCGCAGGAAGCGCCACCCAGAGGAGTACCAGGATGAGCATGGAACGTCTCAGCCAGCAGGTCGATGCCTACGTCGCCTGGAAGCGCGAGCTGATGCGCGAGATCACCCGCTACCGCAGCTGGCTGGCGCACAACCGCCTCGGCTCGGAGGCGATGGACGCGCGTCTGGAGCGCGCCCTCAAGCTGCTGCGCACCGATCACATCACCCTGGCCTTCGTCGGCGAGTTCTCGCGCGGCAAGACCGAGCTGATCAACGCCCTGTTCTTCTCCGAGTTCGGCCAGCGCATGCTGCCGTCGCATGCCGGGCGCACCACCATGTGCCCCACCGAGCTGTTCTTCGACCCGCGCTCGGAGCGTTCCTACATCCGCCTGCTGCCGATCGAGACGCGCATGGCCGATGCCAGCGTGGCCCAGTTCAAGCGCATCCCGCGGCACTGGGTGAACATCCCGCTCGACCCCAGCGACCCGGACAACATGGCCCTGGCCTTCGCCCAGGTGGCCAAGACCAAGCCGATGGCGGTGGAACAGGCGATCCAGCTCGGCTTCCTGCCGGAAATGCTGGAGCCCACCGGCAAGCCCGGCCAGGTGCTGGTGCCGGCCTGGCGCCATGCCATGGTCAACTTCGACCACCCGCTGCTGCGCCAGGGCCTGCGCATCCTCGACACCCCGGGCCTCAACGCCCTCGGCAGCGAGCCCGAACTGACCCTGTCGATGCTGCCCAACGCCCAGGCCATCATCTTCCTGCTGGCCGCCGACACCGGCGTCACCGCCAGCGACATGGCGATCTGGAAGGACCACATCCGCCAGCTCGACGAAGACACCCAGGCCAGCCTGTTCGCCGTGCTGAACAAGATCGACGTGCTGTGGGACGACCTGGCCGGCGAGGAGTACGTCAACAAGGCCATCGGCCTGGTGCGTAACAGCACCGCCAAGCAACTCGGCATTCCCACCGCCAGCGTGCTGCCGCTGTCGGCCAAGCAGGCACTGCTGGCCAAGGTGCGCGGCGACGAGGCGCTGCTCACGCGCAGCCAGTTGGCCGAGCTGGAGCAGCTGCTGTGCGAGCGCATCGTCGCGCAGAAGGAGCGTCTACTCGAGGAGCGCGTGGTCAACCAGGTGCTGGCCCTGCTCAACAACAGCCAGCACGTGCTCAGCCTGCGCCTGGACAAGGTGCGCGAGCAGCAGGCCCTGCTCAGCAACCACCAGCAGGACAACGGCCAGCTGCTGTTCGAGCTGACCGCCAGGACCAAGGAAGACCATGCCCAGCACCACAAGCGTCTGCTCGGCCTGAAGACCAACCAGCGCCTGCTCAAGCGCCAGGGCGAGCTGCTGCGCGCAGCGGTGCGTCCGGAGCGCCTCGAGGAACACCTGACTCAGGCGCGCCAGGGCCTGATCGGCAGCTGGACCACCCTCGGCATCAATCAGGCCATAGTGCAGTTCTTCCACAGCGTCGAGCACGACCTCGGCAACCTGCTGCAGGAAGCCGAGATGGCCAACAAGATGGTCGCCGCCATCTATCGCCGGCACAACGAGGAAAACCCGCTGCACGGCGTCGACGCCCCGCAGTTCAACGGCCAGCGCTACCAGCGCGAGCTCAAGCAGCTGCGCAGCAAGGCCGACCACTTCCGCCTGCACCTGAAGACCCTGCTCACCGAGCAGCGCAGCCTGACCCGGCGCTTCTTCGCCACCCTGGTGCAGGAGGTGATAGGCCTGCACCAGCGCCTGCGCGGCGAGGCCGAGCAATGGGCCGGCGACGCGCTGATGCCGCTGATGCAGCACAGCCTGGAGCACAAGCAGATGCTCGAGACGCATATGCTCAGGCTCAAGGCCCTGGCCCAGCAGACCCAGCAGAGCCGCCAGCGCGGCCAGCAGCTGGCCGGCTACTGCGGCCTGCTGGAGCAGCAGCTGGGCGAGGCCAACGAGATGCTCCGCGTGCTGCGCCGTCCTGCGCCGATCCAGCGCCAGGGCAAGGTGGTCACCCTGCCCGTGGCGGCGCGCGCCCAGAGTGGCGCCGAACCGGCCTGAAAGCCTCTGGATTCAGGGACTTGACCACGGCCCCCGCGCTTGCTGCCGGGGGCCGCGCTCTTTAGACTGCAGCACTTTCCCTGATCGAGAGCAGGGTCGATGCCGACCGTTTTCCCCGCCGACTCCGTCGGTCTGGTCACTCCCCGGACCATCCGCTTCAGCGAGCCGCTGGCGCTGGTCTGCGGACGCAGCCTGGCCGACTACCAGCTGGTCTACGAGACCTATGGCACGCTCAACGCCATGGCCAGCAACGCCGTGCTGATCTGCCACGCGCTGTCCGGCCATCACCATGCCGCCGGCTACCACAGCACCGAGGAGCGCAAGCCGGGCTGGTGGGACAGCTGCATCGGCCCGGGCAAGCCGATCGACACCGACAAGTTCTTCGTCGTCAGTCTCAACAACCTGGGCGGCTGCAACGGCTCGACCGGCCCCTCCAGCCTCAACCCGGCCACCGGCAAGCCCTACGGCGCCGACTTTCCGGTGATGACGGTGGAGGACTGGGTGCACAGCCAGGCGCGCCTGGCCGATCGCCTGGGCATCGCCCAGTGGGCCGCGGTGGTCGGCGGCAGCCTCGGCGGCATGCAGGCCCTGCAGTGGACCATCAGCTACCCCGAGCGCGTGCGCCACTGCCTGTGCATCGCCTCGGCGCCCAAGCTGTCGGCACAGAACATCGCCTTCAACGAGGTGGCGCGCCAGGCCATCCTCACCGACCCGGAGTTCCACGGCGGCCACTTCCAGGAGCAGGGGGTGATTCCCAAGCGCGGCCTGATGCTGGCGCGCATGGTCGGTCACATCACCTACCTGTCGGACGACGCCATGGGCGAGAAATTCGGCCGCGAGCTGAAGACCGACAAGCTCAACTACGACTTCCACAGCGTCGAGTTCCAGGTCGAGAGCTACCTGCGCTACCAGGGCGAGGAATTCTCCGGGCGCTTCGACGCCAACACCTACCTGCTGATGACCAAGGCGCTGGACTACTTCGACCCGGCCGCCGCCCACGACGGCGACCTGGCCAGGACCCTGAGCGCGGCCAAGGCCGACTTCTGCCTGATCTCCTTCACCACCGACTGGCGCTTCTCGCCGGCGCGCTCGCGCGAGATTGTCGACGCCCTGCTGGCGGCGAAGAAGAACGTCAGCTACCTGGAGATCGACGCGCCGCAGGGCCACGACGCCTTCCTCATGCCGATACCGCGCTACCTGCAGGCCTTCGGCGCCTACATGCAACGGATCGAGGTGTAGCCATGCGCGCGGATCTGGAAATCATCCAGGACTGGATCGCCGCCGGCAGCCGGGTGCTCGACCTCGGCTGCGGCGACGGCGAACTGCTGGAGCATCTGACCCGACACAAGAACGTCAGCGGCTACGGCCTGGAGATCGACGCCGAGAAGATCGCCAAGTGCATCACCCGCGGCGTCAACGTGATCGAGCAGAACCTCGACGAGGGCCTGGGCAACTTCGCCGACAACAGCTTCGACGTAGTGGTGATGACCCAGTCGCTGCAGGCCCTGCGCTACCCGGACAAGGTCCTGGCGGAAATGCTGCGGGTCGGCAAGACCTGCATCATCACCTTCCCCAACTTCGGCCACTGGCGCTGCCGCTGGTACCTGACCAGCAAGGGCCGCATGCCGGTCTCCGAGTTCCTGCCCTACACCTGGTACAACACGCCGAATATCCACTTCTGCACCTTCGAGGACTTCGAGCGCCTGTGCCTGCAACAGGGCGCCAGGGTGGAGGAGCGCCTGGCGGTGGACCACGAGCACCGGCACAACCTGGGCAGCCGACTCTGGCCTAATCTGTTGGGAGAGATCGGCATCTATCGCGTCAGCGGGTCCGGCCAGGCCGATCGCCGCGCAGCCGTCTAACCCGCGCCGCCCCGGAGGACTTCCCATGCACCGTTTCGCATCCCTGCTGCTGTGCCTGCTGCTCGCCCTGCCCGCCTACGCCGAACGCAAGGAAAGCTTCGGCGAACTGGACGTGCACTACAGCGTGTTCAACTCCAGCTTCCTGCAGCCGGACGTGGCCGCGGCCGTCGGGCTGACCCGCAGCAAGACCCTGGGCGTGCTCAACATCGCCGCACTCAAGGACGGCCAGGGCCAGCCGGCCAAGGTCAGCGGCAACGTGAAAAACCTGCTGGGGCAGAGCAGCACGCTGCAGTTCAAGCAGGTGCTGGAGAGCGGCGCCGTCTACTACCTGGCCGAGTTCCCCCTGCGCGAGCGCGAGGTGCTGACCTTCAGCATCAACGTGCAGCTCGGCGACGACTCGCCGCATACCCTCACCTTCAACCAGGAAGTCTTTCCGGACGAATGATGCCGCTCACAGAACTCGTACTGGCCAGCCATAACGCCGGCAAGCTCAAGGAACTCCAGGCCATGCTCGGCGCGCACGTGCGCGTGCGTTCGATCGGCGAGTTCTCCAGCGTCGAGCCGGAGGAGACCGGCCTGTCCTTCGTCGAGAACGCCATCCTCAAGGCGCGCAACGCCGCGCGCATCTCCGGCCTGCCGGCGCTGGCCGACGACTCCGGCCTGGCGGTGGACGCCCTCGGCGGCGCCCCCGGCATCTATTCGGCGCGCTATGCCGATGGTCGGGGCGATGCGGCCAACAATGCCAAGCTGCTGGAAACGCTGAAGGATGTCCCGGATGCCGAGCGCGGCGCCCAGTTCGTCTGCGTCCTGGCCCTGCTGCGGCATGCCGACGACCCGCTGCCGATCCTCTGCGAAGGCCTGTGGCGCGGCAGCATCCTGCATGCACCCCGCGGCGAGCAGGGCTTCGGCTACGACCCGCTGTTCTGGGTGGCGGAGCGCCAGTGCTCCAGCGCCGAGCTGGAAGCGGCGGAGAAGAACCGCATCAGCCACCGCGCCCGCGCCATGGCCCTGCTCAAGCAGCGCCTGGGGATATGACAACAGCGGCAAGTGGCAAGCCGCAAGCCGCAAGTAACGGCAGCGGGAGCGGCTTGCAGCTTGAGGCTCGCCGCTTCGAGCTGCCGCCCCTGGCGGCCTACATCCATATCCCCTGGTGCGTGCGCAAGTGCCCCTACTGCGACTTCAACTCGCATGCGGCGGGGCCCAGCCTGCCGGAAGAGGAATACGTCGACGCCCTGCTGGCCGACCTCGACCAGGACCTTGACCACGTCCATGGCCGCACACTGACCTCGATCTTCTTCGGCGGCGGCACCCCCAGCCTGTTCTCGGCCAAGGCCCTGGGCCGGCTGCTGGAGGGCGTGGAGCGGCGCGTGCCGTTCGCCGGCGATATCGAGATCACCCTGGAGGCCAACCCGGGCACTTTCGAGCAGGCCAAGTTCAAGGACTATCGCGGCCTCGGCATCAATCGCCTGTCGATCGGCGTGCAGAGCTTTCAGCAGACCAAGCTCCAGGCCCTGGGACGCATCCACAATGGCGACGAGGCGATCCGCGCCGCCGATATGGCGCGCGCCGCCGGTTTCGACAACTTCAACCTGGACCTGATGCACGGCCTGCCCGAGCAGAGCGTCGAGGACGCCCTGTTCGACCTGCGCACCGCCATCGCCCAAGGCCCCACGCACCTGTCCTGGTACCAGCTGACCATGGAGCCGAACACGGTGTTCTGGAGCCAGCCTCCGCAATTGCCGGAAGACGATCTGCTATGGGACATCCAGGAGGCCGGCCAGGCCCTGCTGGCCGCCGAGGGCTACGCCCAGTACGAGGTGTCCGCCTACGCCCAGGCGGGCCGCCAGGCGCGGCACAACCTCAACTACTGGACCTTCGGCGACTTCCTCGGCATCGGCGCCGGCGCCCACGCCAAGCTCTCCGCACCGGATGGACGCATCGTACGCACCTGGAAGACCCGCCTGCCCAAGGACTACCTCGACCCCGGCAAGGCCTTCCAGGCCGGCGAGCGGGTGCTGGATGCCGCGGAGCTGCCCTTCGAGTTCCTGATGAACGTGCTGCGCCTGACCGGGGGCGTGCCGGCCGCGCTGTTCGAGCAGCGCACCGGCCTGCCGCTGCAGAGCCTGGCCGCCGCGCGCCAGCAGGCCGAGGCGCGCCAGCTGCTGCAGCGCGACCCGCAGCGCCTGGCGGCGACCCGCGAGGGCCAGCTGTTCCTCAACGATCTGCTGCAGCACTTCCTGCCCTGATCCGCGCGGGGGCCTCGCGCCTACCCGGCTGGTGACGACAGACGGTAAACTCTCCGCGCCCGCCAATCACGACAAGGACCCCCGATGGATCTCGTGCTCGACCTGATCGCCACCCTCTCGCGCTGGTGCCGCGGCAACCTGTACGACATCTCCCTGGCCATCATGGCCACCCTCTTCGTGCTGTTCGGCCCGGGCATCAACGCCTGGGTGCAGAAGGCCATCGGCGGCCTCAACTTCGTCCTGCGCACCCTGATCTTCGTGCTGGTCTGTGCCATCGGCTACGGCCTGGCCATCGTCTTCCTCACCCCCTGGCTGGCCAAGGGCCTGGGCTACTTCAACAACTTCACCCTGTCGCCGGTACTGCTACTAGTCTTCTTCCTGATCGGCGTGCTGGCCGATCGCAGCTAGGCCGCCCCCGGGGCTGGCCGCAAGGAGCAGCCCCATGAAGCCGATCAAGCATCTCTACCTGTACTTTCAGGACGGCCAGCGCCTGGCCCTGCGCTTTCCCAAGCAGAGCGAGGACCCGGCGACCGTCGCCCGCGCCCTGCGCAAGCAGCTGGAGTCGCCCTTCCTCAGCATCGAGGTGGACGGCGACCTGCTGATGATCCCGCGCGAGAGCATCAAGTACCTGCAGGTCTGCCCGATGCCGGCGGCCCTGCCCGAGCTGACCATCCAGGGCGCGCAGGTGATCGACTGAGCCGCGCCTATCGCCAATCGGTCTAATCTGCGCCCGCCGCCCTGGATTAGAGTGGAACCAGGCAACCACAGGGAGAGTTTCGATGCAGATAACCGGCTACAGCGGCCATCTGCCCCTCTCGACCCAGGTCAGCGACAAGAACGCCCCGGCCAGCCCCGAACGGGTGAACAGGGCCGCGGACGCCACCTCCGACCGAGTCGCCGAGCGCCAGGAGAGCCGCGCACTGAGCCAGACGGAGCGACGCGGCGGCGCCAGCCAGATCTACAGCGCCAACACCCGGCAACGGCAAATCGATACCTATCTGGCGGTGGCCAGCGAAGGCGAGATCGACAGCCAGCCGAGCAGCTTGGAGACCGCTCAGGATCTGCGCGAGACGCAGCAGCGCAACCAACGGGCACAGAACATCGCAGACACCGCCAGCCGCCCCGAGCGGCCTGAGACCGATCCGGCCCGGCCGGAGCCCTACGCTGCAACCCCCGCCTGAGCGCCAGACGCCAGGCACGAAAAAGCCGCCCTCGGGCGGCTTTTTCACTGGCCTCGGCCGCGCTTACAGCTGCGGGCCGGCCGCGCGGATGGCGTCGCTCACCTCGAACTTCTTGAAGTTGTCGATGAACTGCTGGGCCAGGCCCTTGGCGGCCTCGTCGTAGGCGTTGCCGTCGGCCCAGGTGTTGCGCGGGTTGAGCAGCTCGGTGTCGACGCCCGGCACGGCCTTGGGCACGTCCAGGTTAATGATCGGCAGGTGCTCGGTCTCGGCGCCGACCAGCGCGCCGCTCTGGATGGCGGCGATCACGCCGCGGGTGGTGGGGATGCTGAAGCGCTTGCCGACGCCGTAGCCGCCGCCGGTCCAGCCAGTGTTGACCAGGTACACCTTGGAGCCGAAGGCCTGGATGCGCTTGATCAGCAGCTCGGCGTAGACGCCGGCCGGGCGCGGGAAGAAGGGCGCGCCGAAGCAGGTGGAGAAGGTCGACTTGATGCCGCCGCCACTGCCCATCTCGGTGGAGCCGACCAGCGCGGTGTAGCCGGACAGGAAGTGGTAGGCAGCCTGCTCGTTGTTCAGGATCGATACCGGCGGCAGCACGCCGGTCAGGTCGCAGGTCAGGAAGATCACCGCGTTCGGCTCGCCGCCGAGGTTCTTCTCGCTGCGCTTCTCGACCAATTCCAGCGGGTAGGCCGCGCGGCTGTTCTGGGTCAGGCTGTCGTCGGCGTAGTCCGGCACGCGGTTGTCGTCGAGCACCACGTTCTCCAGCACGGCGCCGAACTGGATGGCCTTCCAGATCACCGGCTCGTTCTTCTCGGACAGGTCGATGCACTTGGCGTAGCAACCACCCTCGATGTTGAACACCACGCCCTCGCCCCAGCCGTGCTCGTCGTCGCCGATCAGGTAACGGCTCGGGTCGGCGGACAGGGTGGTCTTGCCGGTGCCGGACAGGCCGAAGAACAGAGTCACGTCGCCTTCCTCGCCGATGTTGGCGGCGCAGTGCATCGGCAGCACGTCGGCCTCCGGCAGCAGGAAGTTCTGCACGCTGAACATGGCCTTCTTCATCTCGCCGGCGTAGCGCATGCCGGCGATCAGCACCTTCCTGGCGGCGAAGTTGATGATCACGCAGCCGTCGGAGTTGGTGCCGTCGCGCTCGGGCACGCACTCGAAGTTGGCGACGTTGAGGATCTGCCACTCGGCCTTGGCGGCCGGATTGTAGCTCTGCGGATTGATGAACAGGCAACGGCCGAACAGGTTCTGCCAGGCGGTCTGGGTGGTCATCTTCACCGGCAGGTAGTGCTCGGCGGCGGCGCCTACATGGACGTGGGAAACGAAGTGGTCCTGGGCGTTGTTGAAGGCCTCGACGCGGGCCCACAGGGCATCGAACTTGTCCGCCGGGAACGGGCGGTTGATGTTGCCCCAGGCGATCTGCGCCTCGGTGCTCGGCTCCTGGACGATGAAGCGATCGGCCGGGGAGCGACCGGTGCGTTGGCCGGTGCGAACGACCAGCGAACCGTTGGCGGCCAGCTCACCCTCGCCACGGCGGATGGCCTGCTCGACCAGTTGGGCAGCGCTGATGTCGGTGTAAACGGCGGTGTTGGCTTGCGTCATGTGGGTCCCCGTCGGCGGTTGGCCGAGTCTTCCGAACTTGTGTAGTGGGTCAGAAACATCACTACAGCGATAAAAAAGTCGCGGGAGTATGCCAGAAATGCGCGCTCCTTGGCAGCCTCTTGTCCGCTATGGCTTTCGATAGAGTGCGACTATCGCCCTCAGTGACGGGTCGCCGAGGGCTCTTGGCTGCCGCCGCTGGCGAACAGCTGGGCCACGTCGCTGGCGTCGAAGAAGTAGCGCTGGTTGCAGAACTGGCAGTCGATCTCCACCTGGCCGCCGCTCTCCTCCAGCAGCGCCTCGGCATCGGCCTGGCCGATGCTGACCAGCGCGCGCGCCGAACGCTCGCGCGAGCAGCTGCAGCGAAACTGCAGCGGCGCCGGCTCGAACAGGCGCAGCTCTTCCTGGTGGTAGAGGCGGTGCAGCAGGGTCTGGTTGTCCAGCCCCAGCAGCTCCTCGGCGCTCAGGGTGTCGGCCAGGGTCAGCAGATGGTTCCAGCTCTCCGCGCGCTCCTCGGCCTCGGTCTGATGCTGCGGCGGCAGTTGCTGCAGCAGCAGGCCGCGCGCACGCTGGCCGTCGGCGCGCAGCCAGAAGCGCGTCGGCAGTTGCTCGGACGTGGCGAAATAGGCGGTCAGGCTGGCCGCCAGGCTGTCGCCCGCCAGTTCGACTATGCCCTGGTAACGCTGGCCCTTGGCCGGGTCTATGGTCAGCGCCAGCACGCCGTCCGGCATCAGCTCGCGCAGGCCGGCGCCCGACTCGATGGCCTCGGCGTCGTAGCGGGCGATGCCGCGCACCTCGCGCTCGCTGGAGCACTCGATCATCACCAGCGGCACCGGGCCGGAGGAGCGCGCCTGGAGGATCAGCAGCCCGTCGAACTTCAGGGTGCCGACCAGCAGGGCGGCGGCCGCGAGCATCTCGCCGAGCAGCTCGGCCACCGGTTGCGGGTAGGGATGCTTGGCCAGGACGTGCCGGTAACTCTCGGCGAGGCCGACCATCTCGCCACGAACGTCGTGTTCGTCGAAGAGGAAACGTTGAGTGTGATCGAGATCGTGCATGGGGGGACCGGCTATCGAGAAGTAATGACAAGACGATGACAGCGTCTTATAAAGCGCGCCATCGCACTCGAACTCAGGGAAATAGGAGATTCTATGGACAACCACGCTCGCATCCAAGCCACCTGGCGATGGCCGGCGTTTACCGCCCTGCACCTGCTCGTGGCCGTACTGCTATTGAGCTGGGTTCCCGAGACCGGCCGCGAGCTGTGGCGCGCGGCGGGCGCGCACCTGTTCACCGTGCTGCACGGCACGCTCGGCCACAGCGCCTCGTGGGACCTGCTGTGGGCCCTGTGCAGCACCCGTCTATGGGATGTACTGGCCGGCGCCCTGATGCTGACCCTGCTGCTGCATCAGGGCTGGGCGTTCCGCGGGGCGGAAACTCGCCGCGCGCTCTTCCACTTGCTGGCGCTGCTGCTGATCCTGGTTGTGCTGCGCACTCTGTTCAGCAAGCTGGTGGGCTATTTCCACTGGCAGCACGCCAGCCCTTCGATGCTGATTCCGAACAGCTTCCGCCTGAGCGAATCCTTTCCGGCGCTGGAACGCCTGTTCGAGGTCAAGGACCGCTCGAGCCGCAGCTTTCCCGGCGATCACGCCTCGGTGCTGATTGTCTGGGGACTGTTCATGGCCTGTTTCTCTCGGGGCTGGAAGCTCGCCGCGAGCACTGGCCTGGTGGTGTTCTGCTCGCTGCCCCGCCTGATCGCCGGCGCTCACTGGCTGGAAGACATCGCCGTGGGCGGCGTGCTGCTGGCGGCCCTGGCCTTCGCCTGGGGTTACTGCACGCCGCTGGGCGGCTTGATCGCCGCCGGCCTCGAACGCGCCAGCCAACCCCTGCTGCCCGTCTTGCGCCGACTGCCACTGCTCGGCAACTGGGGCGTACTGCAGAGCCGCTGAGGCTACCCGCGCAGGCCGAGCAACTGGCGACGCTGCTTCTTGTTCGGCCGGCCCTCGCTCTGCACGCCCAGGGCGCCGGCCTTGCGCAGGGCCGCCGCCTCCTCGCGGCGGGCGATGCTCTCGGCCGTTTCCTCGTACAGCAGCTGCGCCTCAGGTGCGCCGCGGCGCACCATGGAGAGCGCCCGCACCACCACGGTACGCTCGTCGAAACCAGTGCGAATCACGTATTCGTCGCCGACCCTGGGCTCCTTGCCCGGCTTGCAGCGCTCGCCGCGGCAATGCACCTTGCCGCCTTCGATGGCTTCCTTGGCCAGCGAGCGGGTCTTGTAGAAGCGCGCCGCCCACAGCCACTTGTCCAGGCGCACCTTGTCGTCTCTATCGCTCACCAGCACTCCAACCAGGCAATGATTGACAGACAGTTTGCCTGATGCGCTTGTCATATGGGCTAACTAGAATGCTAGTAAATTTTCTGGAAGGTCTGCCTTGAAGACGTTCGACCAACTCGACGTGATCGGCCTGCGCGAATGGATCAACCTGCCCGAGCTGGGCATGGTCGGCCTGCGCGCCAAGATCGACACCGGCGCCAGCACCTCCACCCTGCATGCCAGCGACATAGTACCCTTCGAACGCGACGGCGCGCGCTGGGTGCGCTTCACCGCGCACTTCGGCACCCTAGCGCAACTGCACCACCACCATTGCGAGGCGCCTCTGGTGGCGGTGAAAACCATCAAGAGTTCCACCGGCCACGCGCAGACACGCCACGTGATTCGTACCCTGCTGGTGCTGGGCGACCGCACCTGGTCGGTGGACTTCACCCTGACCTGCCGCAAGTCCATGCGCTACCGGGTGCTACTCGGTGCCAAGGCACTGATCGACGGCCAACTGGTGGTCAACCCGGCGCTGAGCTATGTACAAGACGCGCCTTCACTCCCTACCCCCGAGGTGAACCATGAAGATCGCTGTACTGTCTCGAAACCCGCGGCTGTACTCCACCCGCCGCCTGATTGAGGCCGGCCAGCAGCGCGGTCACGAGATGGTATTGATAGACACCCTGCGCGCCTACATGAACATCGCCAGCCACAAGCCGCAGATCCACTACCGCGGCCAGCCGCTGGAAGGCTTCGATGCGGTGATCCCGCGCATCGGCGCCTCGGTGACTTTCTACGGCTGCGCCGTGCTGCGCCAGTTCGAGATGATGGGCGTATCGCCGCTCAACGAGTCGGTCGCCATCAGCCGCTCGCGCGACAAGCTGCGCTCGCTGCAGCTGCTGTCGCGCAAGGGCATCGGCCTGCCGGTGACCGGCTTCGCCCACTCCCCCGACGACATCGCCGACCTGATCCAGATGGTCGGCGGCGCCCCGCTGGTGATCAAGCTGCTGGAAGGCACCCAGGGCATAGGCGTAGTCCTGTGCGAAACACAACAGGCCGCCGAGTCGGTGATCGAGGCCTTCATGGGCCTGAAGGCCAACATCATGGTGCAGGAATACATCAAGGAGGCCGGCGGCGCCGATATCCGCTGTTTCGTGGTCGGCGACAAGGTGATCGCCGCGATCAAGCGCCAGGCCAAGCCCGGCGAGTTCCGCTCCAATCTGCATCGCGGCGGCAGCGCCAGCCTGATCAAGATCACCCCCGAGGAACGCTCCACCGCCATCCGCGCGGCCCGGGTCATGGGCCTGTCGGTGGCCGGAGTGGACATCCTGCGCGCCAACCACGGCCCGCTGGTGATGGAGGTGAACTCCTCGCCCGGCCTGGAGGGCATCGAGTCCACCACCGGCAAGGACGTGGCCGCGATCATCATCCAGCACTTGGAGAAGAGCGCCGCACCGGGCCAGACCCGCACCCGCGGCCGCGGCTAGCAGGCGGTCGATTAGCGACCGGCAGGCGCCTTCGCCTTAGAGCGCCTCGACCCTGAGCAGCACGCCGTCCTGACCGACCACCCGCACCTCGCGGCCCGCCGGCAGGTCCGGCCCACTGACCAGCCACAGGCTGTCGCCGGCCCTGATCTTGCCGCGACCGGCGACTATGGCCTCGTGCAGGACGAAGGTGCGGCCGAGGAACTCGCTGCCGCGGCTGTTCAGCCCCGGCACGTCCGAGGGCTTGGCCGCGCTGCGCTGGCGTCGCCACCAGAGCACCGCGGTGAGCACCGAGAGCAGGGCGAAGACGATGAACTGCCAGGCCCAGGGCAGCTCGGGGAACAGGTAGGTGAGCACGCCGACCGCGGCGGCCGCCACGCCTATCCACAGCAGGTAGCCGCCGGCGCCGAACACCTCGAGGATCAGCAGCACGGTGCCGAAGGCCAGCCAGTCCCAGAACGACAGATGCTGCAGGTACTCGATCACTTCTTGCCATCCTTGCCGTCGAAGGTGGCGCGCACGATTTCGCCGATGCCGCCGACCGCGCCTATCATCTGGCTGGCCTCCAGCGGCATCAGCACCACCTTGCTGTTGTTGGCTGCGGCCAGCTGGCCGAGGGCATCGATGTATTTCTGCGCGACGAAGTAGTTGACCGCCTGCACGTTACCGGCGGCGATGGCCTCGGACACCATGCGGGTCGCCTCGGCCTCGGCCTGGGCCGCGCGCTCGCGGGCCTCGGCCTCGAGGAAGGCGGCCTGGCGCTGGCCTTCGGCCTTGAGGATGTCGCCCTGTTTCTGCCCTTCGGCGGTCAGGATGGCCGCCTGACGCAACCCTTCGGCTTCGAGAATCTGCGCGCGCTTGATACGCTCGGCCTTCATCTGCCCGGACATGGCGGCCATCAGGTCGGCAGGCGGACTGATGTCCTTGATCTCGATGCGGGTGATCTTGATGCCCCAGGGCGCGGTGGCCTCGTCCACGGTACGCAGCAGGCGCTCGTTGATCGCATCGCGCTGGCCCAGCATGGCGTCCAGCTCCATCGAACCGAGCACGGTGCGGATATTGGTCATCACCAGGTTGCGGATGGCGTGCTCCAGGTTGTTTACCTCGTAGGCCGCCTGCGCCGAGTTGATGATCTGGAAGAAGCAGATGGCGTCGATCTGCACCGTGGCGTTGTCGGCCGTGATGACTTCCTGCGGTGGGATGTCCAGCACGTTCTCCATCACGTTGAGCTTGCGCCCGATGCGATCCATCACCGGCACTATGATGTTGAGGCCGGGCTTGAGCGTGGTGGTGTAGCGGCCGAAGCGCTCCACCGTCCACTGGTAGCCCTGCGGCACCACCTTGAAGCCCATGAAGACCACGGCCACGGCCAGGCCGACGAAGAGAAAGATGACGCTTCCGATTTCCACAGGTAAAGCTCCTTTGCCTGGATGTGCGGGATAAGCATAGCGCCACACTCGGATCAGGGGTGCTCGCCGTGTAGCGCGGCGAGCAGCGCGGGGTCGCGCCCATAGATGTCGGGAAAGAAGCGCAGCCGCCCGTCGGCGTCGACCTCGGCGGTCCAGTAGCCGATCAGCAGCGGCACCGGGCGACTCAGGCGATGGCCCTGGGTCTCGCCGCTGGCGATGCGCCGGCGCACCGTCGCCAGCTCGTCCTCGGCCAGCAGCCAGGGCAGCAGCTCGTCGACCGCCTCGATGCGCACGCAGCCGGAGCTGAACAGCCTAGGCGATCTGTCGAACAGCGCCTGGCTCGGCGTGTCGTGCAGGTAGACGGAGAAGGGATTGGCGAAGCGCAGCGCAACCCGCCCGAGCGGGTTGTTGCGGCCGGCGGCCTGGCGCAGCAGGATCGGCCCCGGCTTCTCCCAGTCCACCCGCTGCGGGTCGAGCAGACTGCCCTGCTGGTCGTAGACGCTCAGCTCGTGCTGCTGCAGGTAGCCGAGGTCGGCGCGGATGGCCGGCAGCTTGT
Organism: Pseudomonas sp. CAU 1711; assembly: GCF_039888625.1. Classification (NCBI taxonomy): domain Bacteria; kingdom Pseudomonadati; phylum Pseudomonadota; class Gammaproteobacteria; order Pseudomonadales; family Pseudomonadaceae; genus Pseudomonas; species Pseudomonas sp. CAU 1711. The sequence continues at coordinate 34,291 of NZ_JBDQQT010000014.1, read as the reverse complement.
CCTCGCGCAGTATGGTCGGCGGCACCGTCCAGGTCGGATTGAGGGTCAGCCGCTCGATGCGCGAGGCCAGCAGCGGCGTGGCGCGCTGCGGGCGGCCGACCTGGGTGCGGGTGCGCCACAGCTCGCGGTCGCCGTCGATCACGCTGAGCTCGGCGGCGGCGACATTGATCAGCACCCGCGCCTCGCGCAAGTCGTCGACGCGCCAGCGCAGGCGTTCCAGATTGGCGCGCAGCTGGTCGCGGCGCGCGAGGGGGCCGACGTTCAACTCGGCCAGGCTGGCGGGGCCGAGCAGGCCGTCGTCGCGCAGCCCGTGGCGGCGCTGGAAGCGCTGCAGGGCGAGCACGGTGGCCGGGTCGAACTCATCCGTCGCCACCTCGCTAGCGGCCAGGTAACCCTCGGCCGCCAGGCGCCGGCGCAGCAGTGGCACCCGCGCGTCGGGCCGCCCCGGCTTGAGCAGCGGGCCGTCGGGCAACGCCTGCCACGCGGCCGGCGGCTGGCGCCGGGCAAAGGCATAGAAGGCGCGCAGGTCGAGATAGCGCCGCGAGCTGGGGCGCGCGGCGGCGAAGGCGGCGGTCGGATCGCCCGCATGCCTCCGCGCGGCGGCGAGCACGGCGCGATAGGGGTCGGGACGCACCTCGCTCGGCGCATGCCAGAGCCCGGCCGCGGCCAGCGCCGGCTGCCGCCCCCGGCGCAGGTCGAGCAGGGCGCGCAGGTAGCTCAGGCTGAGCTGCCGCTCCGAGCAGGCATCGTAGGCGGGCGGCAGGGGGTAGTCGGCCGGACTCAGGCCATCGTCGGCCAGGGCGCCCAGCTCGGCCCGCAACCAGTCGCGCTGGTGTTCGTCGGCCCAGGCGGGCAACTGGTTGCGCTCGCGGTAGAAGTCGTCCAGCAGCTGGCGCGCGCTAGCGTCCGGAGCGGGATGCAGGACCGCGCAGGGCACCGCGACGGGCTCCGGCAGGGGAGCGTCCGGCGCCATGCCGAGGGCGACCAGCGGCAGGGCGAGCAAGGCGATGCTCGGGTAGGATGTACGTTTTTTGAGCAACATACTGCTCCGGTCCATGACCCAGGCGCCCTCTGGACAGGCGCCACGACAGCGTCAAGTATAGGTGGATCGAGGTCGGATCTTGTGACCGGGGGACTGTCGACGCTTGGTCAGGGCCGCGAAGGAGCACGTGCTTTTCAGAGGTATGCGCGAATGTTCGGACGAGTTGGCCGGCTCTGCCTGGCGGGGCTTTATCTATTCTGTGCACCGCTGCTGGCGGCCCCCTCCCCCCTGGCCGAAGAGCTGGCGCGCGTCGCCCCGGGGCTCAATCCGCAGGCCCTGCGCGATGCCGTGGCGGCCATGCAGTGCGCGGTCGAGCACGGCGCCGAGCCCGCCCGCCGGTTGGCGGTGATCGATTACTCGCAGCCCTCCACTGCCCGCCGCCTGTGGATCTTCGATCTGCAGCAGCGCCGCCTGCTGCTGCGCGACTACGTGGCCCACGGCCGCCTGTCCGGGGAGAACTACGCCAGCCAATTCTCCAACCGCCTGGGCAGCCATCAGAGCAGCCTGGGCCTGTTCCGCACCGCCGAGAGCTACTTCGGCAAGCACGGTTACTCGCTGCGCATGGATGGCCTGGACCCCGGCATCAACGATCTGGCGCGCCAGCGCGCCATCGTCATTCATGGCGCGGCCTATGTGAACCCCAAAATGGTCAGCAAGCACGGGCGCATCGGCCGCAGCCTGGGCTGCCCGGCGGTGCGCCCGGAGGTGGCGCGACTGGTGGTGGATAAGCTCAAGGGCGGCCAGTTTCTCCTGGCCTGGCACGCCGACCCGCGCTGGCTGAACCGCTCCGCGCTGCTGGCCTGCAAGTCGCCGCGCCTGCTGCAGAGCGCCCTGCGCCCGCTGCCCGACAAGGGCTGATGAGCCGCGCTACTTCTGCTCGCTCTGCGGGGTGACCCGCAGCACTTCCTCGACCGTGGTCAGGCCGGCGGCGACCTTCTGCGCGCCGGACAGGCGCAGGCTGCGCATGCCGTCCTTGAACGCCGCCCGGCGCAGGGCGATCAGGTCGGTGTCGTGGGTGATCAGCGGCTTGATGTTGTCGTTCAGCAGCATGATCTCGTAGACTCCGGCGCGGCCGCGGTAGCCGGTGTCGCGGCACTCCAGGCAGCCGACGGCACGCTGCGCCTGGGTCGGCCGCGGCGCGCTCCAAGGCTTGGTCAGGCTCTGCCAGTCGTCGTCGCTGAGTTCCACCGGCGCCTTGCAGTGCGGGCACAGGGTGCGCACCAGGCGTTGGGCCATGACGCCGAGGACGGTGGCCTTGAGCAGGTAGTGCGGCACGCCCAGTTCGAGCAGGCGGGTGATGGCGCTCGGCGCATCGTTGGTGTGCAGGGTGGAGAGCACCAGGTGGCCGGTGAGCGCCGCCTGGATGGCCATCTCGGCGGTCTCCAGGTCGCGGATCTCGCCGACCATGATGATGTCCGGGTCCTGGCGCATCAGCGCGCGCACGCCGCTGGCGAAGGTCAGGTCGATGTTGTGCTGCACCTGCATCTGGTTGAAGGCGCCCTCGATCATCTCGATCGGGTCCTCGATGGTGCAGACGTTCACCTCGTCGGTGGCCAGTTGCTTGAGCGTGGTGTATAGGGTGGTGGTCTTGCCCGAGCCGGTCGGCCCGGTGACCAGGATGATGCCGTTGGGCTGGCAGGTCATGCTCTCCCAGCGGCGCAGGTCATCCGGCGAGAAGCCCAGCTGATCGGGGCTCTTGAGCAGCACCTCGGGGTCGAAGATACGCATCACCATCTTCTCGCCGAAGGCGGTGGGCAGGGTCGACAGGCGCAGCTCGACCTCGCCGCCGTCCGGAGTCTTGGTCTTGACCCGGCCGTCCTGCGGCTTGCGCTTCTCCGCCACGTTCATCCGCCCCAGGTGCTTGAGGCGGCTGACCACCGCCATGGTGACCTGGGCGGGAAACTGGTAGACGTTGTGCAGCACGCCGTCGATGCGGAAACGCACACTGCCGATCTCGCGGCGCGGCTCGATATGGATATCGCTGGCGCGCTGCTGGAAGGCGTACTGGAACAGCCAGTCGACGATGTTGACGATGTGCGCGTCGTTGGCGTCCGGCTCCTGGTCGCTGGCGCCCAGATTGAGCAGCTGCTCGAAGTTGCCGACGCCGCTGATCTTGATGTCCTGCGAGGTCGCACCGGTCACCGAGCGGGCCAGGCGGTAGAACTCGGTGGTGAAGCGCTGGATGTCCGCCGGGTTGGCCACCACCCGCTTGATCGGGCGCTTGAGCACATGGGTCAGGTTGCTTTCCCAGGCGTGCACGAAGGGCTGCGCGCTGGCGATGGTGACCGCCTCGGCGTCGGCGGCCACGGCGAGGATCTTGTGCCGACTGGCGAAGGCATAGGACATCAGCGGGGTGACCGCGGCGACGTCGATCTTCAGCGGGTCGATGCGCAGGTAGGGCTGGCCGGCATGGTTGGCCAGCCACACGGTCAGGCCTTCCAGGTCGTGCTTCTTGCCCGGCCGCTGCAGGTCGTCGACCTGCTGCGCGGCGAGGAACTCCAGCGGGTGCAGCTGGGCGTTGCTCGAGGCCCGGCGCAGCACCATGCACTGCTCGGCGCTCTCCTGGGACACCCGCCCCTGGGCCACCAGCTCGCGGAGGATGTCGTTGAGATCGAGCCAGCGATCCTGGGCATGCGAAGCGAGGGTGGACATGGAGCTCCCTTTATAGGTGGCGAGGGGGTGTGCAGCTTATTTCAGCAGCAGTTTCCAGGCTTTGAGCGTCGCCACAGTATGGGCCTGCGCCTGGCGAGCGGCCAGCACTTCGCCGTCGCCCTCCTGCCCGGCCAGGGCCTGCAGCTTGCCCAGCTCGCCGTACAGGCGATCCAGCTCCGGCAGCTCCGGCACCTGACGGGCCAGGCGCAGCCAGACCTGCAGGCGCTCGATGCGCGGCATTTGCTCGGCCAGCGCCTCGGGGAACTGCTGGTAGTGCTTCAGGCGCAGGCCCTCGGCCTCCTCGGCCAGCAGGTGCGGCAGCCAGTTGCCCAAAGCCGCCGCGCCCTGGCGCTGACCACGGGCATTGCGCTCGACCGTCCAGGCGCGCGCCAGCAGCCAGCGCGACAGGCGCAGGGAGAACAGGCCCCAGCGATTGCCCTGCAGCTCGCCGGCGAACATGGCCGGCGCGTTGTGGCGCAGCGCCTCGTCGCTGTGGCCGGCGGCCAGGCGCGGACGCCAGTCGCCGAGCAGCGCGTCGAGTGCCTCGCGCAGCTCGCGGCTGCTGGCACGTGGCGCGGCCTGGCCGAGGCTGCCGAGCAGGGCGCGCAGGTCGACCAGTTGCTGCAGCCACTGCTCCAGCAGTTTCCAGTGGCCGTTGAAGCGGTACTGCTCGGCCAGGCGCTGGCTGCTGCCGAGCAGGTGCCAGGCCAGGGCGGCGAAGGCATCGTCCAGGCTCATCTCGGCGCTCAGTGCCGGGGCCGGCAGGCTCAGGTGATAGCTGGCGGCATCGAACAGGCGGTAGCCGCGCTCGGCCTTGCTGATGTCGCAGGGCATCAGCGGCAGATCGGCGGCCAGCTCGCAGGCCAGCTCGAGCAGGGCCTGTGGCTCGCCCTGGCGCAGCTCCAGCTCCAGTTCGCAGATTTCTTCCTCGCCCTCGCCGGCGATCACCTTGCCCAGGTCCAGGGCCGCCTCGATCACCGTCCTGGCCTTGCCGCGCCCCCAGGCGATCTCCGCCTTGTCGCGGACGAAATCGGTGGTGAACAGCGGCTGCAGGCTGTTCTTGTCCAGTTCGGCCAGGCTGGCCGGCCAGCAGTCGTCGCCGAGCAGCTTGGTGTCCAGCTTGGCCTTGTTCAGGTACCAGTCCCACTCGTTGCGCTCGGACAAGCCCGCCACGCTCTGGCCGCGCGTCTTCAGGGTCTGAATCAGCTGCTCGCCGTCGCGACGCAGGCGCAACGCCACGCGGGCGGCCGCCAGGTCGCGGGCCGGGGTGTCGAAATACTGGTTGAACAGCTCGCAGCGCTGCCAGCTGGACTTGTTGCGCTTCTTCAGCAACGGGTGCTCGCGCAGGGCGGCCAGGGTTTCGCGGCTGATGCGCAGCTTGATTTCGGTTTCTTTGTTCACGGGGCGCCTATCATAAATTTGTTGCAGTCCGATGTATCGCATTGGCCACCGGGCTCTGGCCACTTATAATCGCGGCCCTTTTCCCGCAGGGACTTCCCCCATGCCAACCAATCCCTTCGTCAGCCTGTTCGGTCGCTCGCCGATCGGTCCCATGCAGCAACACATCGCCAAGGCGCATGAGTGTGCGGCCAACCTGATGCCCTTCTTCGAAGCGGTGATGGCGCAGGACTGGGCCGAGGTCGCGCGGGTGCAGCAGGAAATGGTGCGTCTGGAGAAGGAAGCCGACAAGCTCAAGAAGAGCGTGCGCCTGAACCTGCCGAAGAGCCTGTTCCTGCCGGTGCCGCGCTCGGACCTGCTGGAGCTGCTCAGTGTACAGGACAAAGTGGCCAATAAAGCCAAGGACATCGCCGGCCTGATGCTCGGCCGCGAGATGGCCATCCCCGCCGAACTGCAGCCGCTGATCCGCGCCTTCGTGCAGCGCACCGTGGACGCCAGCGCCCAGGCGCTGAAGGCCATGAACGAGCTGGACGAACTGCTGGAGACCGGCTTCGGCGGACGCGAGGCCAAGCTGGTGGAAACCCTGGTCGAGGAGCTGGACGGCATCGAGGACGACACCGACCGCCTGCAGATCGAGGTGCGCCGCACCCTGTTCAAGCTGGAGAAGGACATGCCGGCGGTGGACGTGATGTTCCTCTACCAGATCATCGACTGGGTCGGCGACGTCGCCGACCGTGCCCAGCGCGTGGGCAACCGTCTGGAACAACTGCTGGCGCGCTGAGCGCCAGTGTCCTTTCTGGGATAACAGGTAAAACTACTTATGTCTCTTATTGCGGATTACGGCTTCGTACTCCTGGTACTCGCCTGCCTGTTCGGCTTCTTCATGGCCTGGGGCGTGGGCGCCAACGACGTGGCCAACGCCATGGGCACCTCGGTCGGCTCGCGTGCGCTGACCATCAAGCAGGCGATCCTGATCGCCATGGTCTTCGAGTTCTGCGGCGCCTACCTGGCCGGCGGCGAAGTCACCGAAACCATCAAGAACGGCATAGTCGACGCGAAGGCCATCAGCCCCGACCTGATGGTGCTGGGCATGATGTCGGCGCTGCTGGCCGCCGGCACCTGGCTGCTGATCGCCACCCGCAAGGGTTGGCCGGTGTCCACCACCCACTCCATCGTCGGCGCGGTGATCGGCTTCGCCGCCGTCGGCGTGTCGATGGATGCAGTGCACTGGGAGTCGGTCGGCCCGATCGTCGCCAGCTGGGTGGTCTCGCCGGTATTGTCCGGCCTGGTCGCCTTCGGCCTGTTCATGAGCGTGCAGAAGCTGATCATCAACACCGACAGCCCGTTCAAGAACGCCAAGCGCTTCGTGCCGCTGTACATGTTCCTCACCGGTTTCATGGTGTCGATCATGACCCTGTCCAAGGGCCTCAAGCACATCGGCCTGAATCTCTCCGGCCAGCAGAGCCTGCTGCTGTCGGTGGGCGTCGGTACCCTGGTGATGCTGCTCGGGATCGCCATCCTCAGCCGCATCAAGATCGACGAGGAGGCCGACAAGGCTTTCCACTTCGCCAGCGTCGAGCGCGTGTTCGCCGTGCTGATGATCTTCACCGCCTGCTCCATGGCCTTCGCCCACGGCGCCAATGACGTGGCCAACGCAGTCGGCCCGCTGGCCGGCGTGGTCGGGGTGATCTCGGCCGGCGGCGCCGCCGAGGTGGCGGCCAAGTCCGCCGTGCCGGGCTGGGTGCTGCTGCTCGGCGCCATCGGTATCGTCATCGGCCTGGCCACCTACGGCTACAAGGTGATCGCCACCATCGGCAAGGAAATCACCGAGCTGACCCCCAGCCGCGGCTTCGCCGCCGAGCTGGCCACCGCCGCCACCGTGGTCGGCGCCTCGGCCATCGGTCTGCCGGTGTCCACCACCCACACCCTGGTCGGCGCCGTACTCGGCATCGGCATCGCCCGTGGCATCGGCGCACTGAACCTGGGCGTGATCGGCTCGATCTTCATGTCCTGGATCATCACCCTGCCGATCGGTGCCGGCCTGTCGATCCTGTTCTTCCTGATCCTGCGCGGCATCTTCCTCTAAGAAGCCCTTCGCCAGGCGGGTTTATTCCGCGACGGCGATGGCCCTATCATGGGCCATCCCCCGCGGAGACCGCCGATGTCGTTGCCATCCCTCAAAGACCAGTTCGCCGCGCTGATCGCCACCCCTTCGGTGAGCTGCACCCAGCCGCACTGGGACCAGTCCAACCGCGCCGTCATCGACCTGCTGGCCAGCTGGCTGGGCGCGCTCGGCTTCGCCTGCGAGATCCAGGACGTGGCGCCGGGCAAGGCCAACCTGCTGGCGACTCTCGGCAGCGGCCCCGGCGGCCTGGTGCTGGCCGGCCATAGCGACACCGTGCCGTTCGACGCCGAGCTGTGGCAGAGCGACCCGCTCAGGCTCACCGAGCAGGGCGACCGCTGGCTGGGCCTCGGCGTCTGCGACATGAAGGGCTTCTTCCCGCTGGTGATCGAGGCCGTGCGCGGCCTGCAGGGCCAGCCGCTGAAGCAGCCGCTGCTGGTGCTGGCCACCTGCGACGAGGAGAGCTCGATGGCCGGCGCCCGCGCCCTGGCCGATGCCGGCCGGCCACTGGGACGCGCCGCAGTGATCGGCGAGCCGACGGGTTTGCAGCCCATCCGCCTGCACAAGGGCATCATGATGGAGCGCATCGACATCCTCGGGCAGAGCGGCCACAGCTCCGACCCCAGCCTCGGCCATAGCGCCCTGGAGGCCATGCACGACGTGATGGGCGAGCTGCGCGCGCTGCGCGCCCAGTGGCAGCGCGAGTTCAGCAACCCGCAATTCGGCGTGCCGACGCCGACGCTGAACCTCGGCTGCATCCACGGCGGCGACAACCCCAACCGCATCTGCGGCCAGTGCTCCCTGGAGTTCGACCTGCGCCCGCTGCCGGGCATGGACCCGCAGCAGCTGCGCGCGGCGATCAACGCCAAGCTGCAGCCGCTGGCCGAGCGCCATCGGGTTCGGATCGACTACGCGCCGCTGTTCGACAACGTGCCGCCCTTCGAGCAGAGCGCCGACAGCGAGCTGGTACACCTGGCGGAGAAGCTCACCGGGCATGCGGCGCAGGCGGTGGCGTTCGGCACCGAAGCTCCGTATCTTCAGCAGCTCGGCTGCGAGACCCTGGTCCTCGGCCCCGGCGATATCGCCTGTGCCCATCAGCCGAATGAATTTCTCGAGCTGGCGCGCATCGAACCCACGGTGCAGCTGCTGCGCCAGCTGATCCAGCACTACTGCCTGTAACCCCGCCCTGTCATCGAGGAGCTCCTGATGTTGCGACGAAGCTAGGCCGACCCTCTTCCCCTGCGGAAGCCAATCCCCCTTCGTCCTCTGCCCGACAGGCTTGTACATGCACGACTACGTCAACTGGCTGCGCCACGCCTCGCCCTATATCAACGCCCACCGCGACTGCACCTTCGTGGTCATGCTGCCCGGCGAGGGCGTGGAACATCCGAATTTCGGCAATATCATCCACGACCTGGTGCTGCTGCACAGCCTCGGCGTACGCCTGGTGCTGGTGCATGGCTCGCGCCCGCAGATCGAGGCGCGCCTGGCCGAGCGCGGCCTGACCCCGCGCTACCACCGCGACCTGCGCATCACCGACGGGCCGACCCTGGACTGCGTGATCGACGCCGTCGGCCGCCTGCGCATCGCCATCGAGGCGCGGCTGTCGATGGATATGGCCGCCTCGCCCATGCATGGCGCGCGCCTGCGCGTGTCCGGCGGCAACTTCGTCACCGCGCGGCCGATCGGCGTGGTCGACGGCATCGACTACCACCACACCGGCGAGGTGCGCCGGGTCGACCGCAAGGGCATCGGCCGCCTGCTCGACGAGCGCAGCATCGTGCTGCTCTCGGCACTGGGTTACTCGCCCACCGGGGAGATCTTCAACCTGGCCTGCGAGGACGTCGCCACCCGCGCCGCCATCGACCTGCAGGCCGACAAGCTGCTGCTGTTTTCCGCCGAACGCGGCCTGCTCGACGACAGCGGCAAGCTGGTGCGCGAACTGCGTCCGCAGCAGGTACCGGCGCACCTCGCGCGCCTGGGCAGCTGCCACCAGGCAAAATTGCTGGGCGCCGCCGCCCAGGCCTGCCGCGCCGGGGTCAAGCGCAGCCATATCGTCAGCTACATGGAGGACGGCTCGCTGCTCACCGAGCTGTTCACCCGCGACGGCGGCGGTACCCTGGTCGACCAGGAGCAGTTCGAGTCGCTGCGCGAGGCGACCATCGAGGACGTCGGCGGGCTGATCGAGCTGATCACCCCGCTGGAGGATCAGGGCATCCTGGTGCGCCGCTCGCGCGAGGTGCTGGAGCGCGAGATCGGGCAGTTCAGCATCGTCGAGCGCGACGGCCTGATCATCGCCTGTGCCGCGCTCTACCCCATCGCCGACTCGGACAGCGGCGAGCTGGCCTGCCTGGCGGTCAACCCCGAATACCGCCATGGCGGACGCGGCGACGAGCTGCTCGAACGCATCGAGGAGCGCGCCCGGGCGCTGGGCCTGAAGACCCTGTTCGTGCTCACCACCCGCACCGCCCACTGGTTTCAGGAGCGCGGCTTCGAGGCCAGCGGCGTCGAGCGCCTGCCGGTGGCGCGCGCCTCGCTGTACAACTACCAGCGCAATTCGAAGATATTCGAGAAGGCGTTGTAGGAAGGCCTGGATAGGCTTGTGGGGGTAGGAGCGGCATCACCGCGCTGAAACGACAAGGGCCGCGCTTGCGGCCCTCTTGGCTTTTGCCCGGCATTCAGGCGCTGCGCCGCTGGTGCAGCTCGAACTGCTCGTTGCCGTCGTCCCAGCCAGCCTCCCAGGCGGCGGCCAGCACCTCCACGGGGTAGGGCTGACGTAGCCGCGGCTGGCCGGTGAGGCCGGCCATATAGCCTTGCTGGTAGGCCTTGGTCAGGCTTTCCAGGCTCCAGTCGTGATCGTCCATGGCAATCGTCGAGGCGGGTTTCCCCACAGGCTAGCCGGTGACCGACAGCGCGGCTTACCGCTGGTCAGGGGCGAACGGTCGAGGCGGCGGATTTGTGACGCAATGCCGCGGCCGGCACCGACTCGTTCGCCAAAGCCCTGATTTCAAATGCCCCTGTCGAGGATGCTGGCCTGGTAGGCGGCGACGAAGGCGTCGAAATCATCGCTGGCCGAACGCTCCAGCTCGGCCTGCGCGGCCCGCGACTCGCGCGCCAGGCGCTGGAACTCCTGCGCCTCGGCCGCGCTCAGCGGCTGGCTACGGAAGGTCTCGGCATGCGCCTGGCTCTGGCGCAGGGCAAAGGCGCGGAAGCTCTCGCCGCGCTCACGCAGCTCGGCCAGGATGCGCGCCGACGGTGTCAGCTCGACATCCTCGACCTTGGCCCGCTGCAGCCGCAGGGCGCGCCGATAGTCCTCGCCGCCATAGGCGCGGTCGAGCAGTTCGGCGATGGCGGCGAAGGCGTCCAGCAGCTCGCCGGCCCAGGCGCGCAGCTCGATCTGCTCGCCCCTGCGCTGCAGATGCAGGCCGGGACGACGCCCCTCCTTGACCGTCTTGAGGAAGTTGTCGGTGCAGGCGTGGCACTCGCCGTCGGCCAGCAGCGGGCTGCCGCGCAGGGCGCAATAGAGGATGAAGACATCGAGGAAACGCGCCTGGTCCAGGTCGATGCCCAGCGGCAGATAGGGATTGATATCCAGGCAGCGCACTTCCACGTACTGCACGCCACGGCTGCTCAGGGCCTGGATCGGCCGCTCGCCTAACTGGGTGACGCGCTTGGGCCTGATGCTCGAGTAGTACTCGTTCTCGATCTGGATGATGTTGGTATTGAGCTGCTGCCACTGCCCATCGGCATCGTGGGTGCCCAGCTCGGCATAGGCCGGATAGGGCGTGGCCACGGCCGCGCGCAGGCTGTCGATATAGCTGGCCAGGTCGTTGTAGCAGGGGGTCAGGCCGGACTGCGCGCTGCTCTGGTAGCCCAGGTCGCTCATGCGCAGGCTGGTGGCCCAGGGCAGGTACAGGGTGTCGGCGTCGAGGCGCTGCAACTGGTGCGGGCGGCCGCGCAGGAAGCTGGCGTCCAGCGCCGGCGAGGCGCCGAACAGGTACATCAGCAGCCAGCTGTAGCGGCGGAAGTTGCGGATCAGCGAGATATAGGCGGCCGACTGGTAGTCGCGCACGCTGCCGGCCTCGCCGTCGAGCCCCTGCAGCAGCGGCCAGAGCGCCTCGGGCAGGCTGAAGTTGTAGTGGATGCCGGCGATGCACTGCATGGTCTTGCCGTAGCGCAGGGCCAAGCCGCGACGGTACACGTACTTCAGCCGGCCGATATTGGAGCTGCCGTAGCGGGCGATGGGAATGTCCGCCTCTTCCGGCAGCAGGCCGGGCATCGACGGGCTCCACAGGTACTCGCCATCCAGCTGGCTGGCGGCGAAACGATGGATGCGCTCGAGCTCGACCAGGGTCGCCGCCGGATCCTGCTCGGCGGAGGTGATGAACTCCAGCAGCGCCTCGGAATAATCGGTGGTGATCTGCCCATGGGTCAGCGCCGAGCCGAGCGCCACGGGGTGGTCGCTGCGGGCCAGCTCGCCGCGCTCGGTGACGCGCAGGGTCTCGCGCTCGATGCCGTGCAGGCACTGGGTGAGCAGGGGCAGGTGGGCAGTGTCGCCGAGCAAGGCCAGGCGGCGGGAAAGGAGATCGCTCAAGATTCGGGTTCCTTCACTCGACGGTCGCCCGTATATGGGGACGTTGACTCGACTCTGCAAGTCGCACCGCGGGAAGGCGAGCATGCGCCGAGCGGGCCGCTCGACGCAATGCCGGGTGGCGACCCTTACTTGCAGATAAAGGTGGCCTGGGCGCTGGCCACCAGCTTGTCGCCCTGACTGGCGCGCGCCTCGATCACGTGTACCTTGCGCCCGGCGTTGATGACCCTGGCGATGCACTGCACCTCGCCGTCCTCGACGGCGCGGATGTAGTTGATCTTGCATTCCAGGGTCATGCTGCCGGCCTCGCCGCCGAACAGGCTGTGGCTGGCCTGGCCGAGGGCGGTGTCGATCAGAGAGAACAGCGCGCCGCCGTGCATGCGCCCGTGCAGGTTGAGCATCTGCTCCTGCATGCACATGCGCAGCTCGGCCTCGCCGTTCTCGGCGCGCAGGATGCGGATGCCGAGCAGGCGGCTGAAGTTGCTGTCCTGGCCCACCGCGGACTGGTCGCTCATGGCTTACTTCCTCAGCTGCTTGGCGTTGGCGAACAGCGCGGCCATGGCCGCATTGGCCGGGGCCGGCTTGTCCTGGCTGGAGTGGCGCTCGCTGCGCGGCTGGTTGCCGCCACGGCCCTGGCCATTGCCACGGCCGCCGCGCGGGCCCTCGACCTTCTCGCCGGGGGTGTCGCTCATGCGCATGGACAGCCCCACTCGATTACGCGGGATATCCACTTCCATGACCTTGACCTTGACGATATCGCCGGCCTTGACCACCTCGTAGGGGTCCTTGACGAACTTCTCCGACAGCGCCGAGATATGCACCAGGCCGTCCTGGTGCACGCCGATATCGACGAAGGCACCGAAGTTGGTGACGTTGGTCACCACACCTTCCAGCACCATGCCCGGCTTGAGGTCCTTGAGGCTCTCGACGCCGTCCTGGAACTCGGCGGTCTTGAACTCCGGGCGCGGGTCGCGGCCGGGCTTGTCCAGTTCCTTGAGGATGTCGGTGACGGTCGGCAGGCCGAAGCTCTCGTCGGTGAAGCGCTTGGGATCCAGGCTGCGCAGGAAGGCGGAGTCGCCGATCAGCGAGCGGATATCGCGACCGGTGTCCGCCGCGATGCGCTGCACCAGCGGGTAGGTCTCCGGGTGCACGGCCGAGGCGTCCAGCGGGTTGTCGCCGTTCATCACGCGCAAGAAACCGGCGGCCTGCTCGAAAGTCTTGTCGCCCAGGCGCGGCACCTTCTTCAGCTCGGCGCGGCTCTTGAACGCGCCGTTGGCATCGCGGAACGTAACTATGTTATTGGCCAGGGTCGCGTTGAGGCCGGAGATGCGCGCCAGCAGGGCGGCGGAGGCGGTGTTCACATCCACGCCGACGGCGTTCACGCAGTCCTCGACCACCGCGTCCAGCGAACGCGCCAGCTTGAGCTGCGACACGTCGTGCTGGTACTGGCCGACGCCGATGGATTTCGGGTCGATCTTCACCAGCTCGGCCAGCGGGTCCTGCAGGCGGCGGGCGATGGACACGGCGCCGCGCAGCGACACGTCCATGTCGGGGAACTCGCGGGCGGCCAGCTCGGAGGCGGAGTACACCGAGGCGCCGGCCTCGGACACCATCACCTTGGTCAGCTTGAGGCCCGGCACGGCCTTGATCAGGTCGGCGGCCAGCTTGTCGGTCTCACGGCTGGCGGTGCCGTTGCCGATGGAGATCAGGTCCACCGCGTGCTTGGCGCACAGCCTGGCGAGGATGGCCAGGGTGCCTTCCCAGTCGTTGCGCGGCGCGTGCGGGTAGACGGTGGTGGTCTCCAGCACCTTGCCGGTGGCGTCGACCACGGCGACCTTGCAGCCGGTGCGCAGGCCCGGGTCCAGCGCCAGGGTGGCACGCGGGCCGGCCGGGGCGGCCAGCAGCAGGTCGTGCAGGTTGCGGGCGAACACTGTGATCGCCTCGTCCTCGGCCTTCTCGCGCAGCTCGCCGAGCAGGTCGGTTTCCAGGTGGGTATAGAGCTTGACCTTCCAGGTCCAGCGCACCACCTCGCCCAGCCACTTGTCGGCGGCGCGGCCGCGCTGCTCGATGGCGAAGCGCTCGGCGATCATCAGCTCGCAGGGGTGCAGGGTGCCGGGCGCCTCTTCGCCGACCTTGAGGCTGGCGCCGAGCACACCCTCGTTGCGCCCGCGGAAGATCGCCAGGGCGCGGTGCGACGGCACGTTCTTGAGCGGCTCGTCGTGCTCGAAGTAGTCGCTGAACTTGGCGCCCTCGGCCTCCTTGCCGGCGACCACGCGGGCGCTCAGAGTGGCCTCGCTCTTCAGGAACGAGCGCAGCTTGTCGAGCAGGCTGGCATCTTCGGCAAAGCGCTCCATGAGGATGTACTTGGCGCCTTCCAGCACGGCCTTGACGTCGGCGAAGCCCTTCTCGGCGTCGATGAAACGCTCGGCTTCGCTTTCCGGATTCAGCTCGGGGTTGCCGAACAGCGCGTCGGCCAGCTCGCCGAGGCCGGCCTCCAGGGCGATCTGGCCCTTGGTGCGGCGCTTCTGCTTGTACGGCAGATAGAGGTCTTCCAGACGGGTCTTGGTGTCGGCCTCATCGATCTCGCGCTTCAGCTCGGGGGTCAGCTTGCCCTGCTCCTCGATGCTGGCGAGGATCGCCGCGCGGCGCTCGTCCATCTCGCGCAGGTAGCGCAGGCGCTCTTCCAGGTGGCGCAGCTGGGTATCGTCCAGGCTGCCGGTGACCTCTTTGCGGTAACGGGCGATGAAGGGCACGGTGGAGCCTTCGTCGAGCAGGGCCACGGCGGCGGCGACCTGTTGCGGGAGGACGCCGAGCTCGGCGGCGATGCGCTTGTTGATGCTGTCCATAAAACCTATCTGCAGGGAAACGGGGTCCGGCCGCGCCGGTGCACAAGCGCCGCATTATAAACATCGCCCCGAAAGGCGATGGGAACCGTTCGAGGGAAAAATCTGCTAACAATGGCCGGCCCGGGCGGCGGCGGCCATCGGCCATAATGCGCCCATTGTCAGAGGGGAAACCGCATGAGCACCGCTGCTGCGCCGGAAGGCGAAAAGATCCTGATCGTCGACGACGACCCCGGCCTGCGCCGCCTGCTGGAGCGCTTCCTCAGCGAGCAGGGCTACCGCGTGCGCGCGGTGGAGAACGTCGAGCAGATGGACCGCCTGCTGGCCCGCGAGCTGTTCCAGCTGCTGGTGCTCGACCTCATGCTGCCCGGCGAGGACGGCCTGTCCGCCTGCAGCCGCCTGCGTGCGGCGAACAACCAGGTGCCGATCATCATGCTCACCGCCAAGGGCGACGAGGCCAGCCGCATCCAGGGCCTGGAAGGCGGCGCCGACGACTACCTGGCCAAGCCGTTCAACCCGCGCGAGCTGCTGGCGCGGATCAAGGCCGTGCTGCGCCGCCAGGCGCCGCTGGTGCCGGGCGCGCCGGCCAGCGCGGACGAGGTCGTCAGCTTCGGCGACTACCAGCTGTCGCTGGCCACCCGCGAACTGCGCAAGGGCGAGGAGCTGCACATGCTCACCACCGGCGAGTTCGCCGTGCTCAAGGCCCTGGTCCAGCACGCCCGCGAACCGCTGACCCGCGACAAGCTGATGAACCTGGCGCGCGGCCGCGAGTGGGACGCCCTGGAGCGCTCCATCGACGTGCAGATCAGCCGCCTGCGCCGGCTGATCGAGCCGGACCCATCCAAGCCGCGCTATATCCAGACGGTGTGGGGCGTGGGCTATGTGTTCGTGCCGGACGGAAGCAAATGAAGCCGCAAGCTGCAAGCCACAAGCCGCAAGTGATCGGAGTGCAGGCAGCTTTCACTTGCCGCTTGCAGCTTGAGGCTTGCAGCTGTTGAAAACCCCCGTCTGGTTCCCGCAAAGCTTCTTCGCCCGCACCCTGTGGCTGGTGCTGATCGTCGTGCTGTTCTCCAAGGCGCTGACCCTGGTCTACCTGATGATGAACGAGGACGTGCTGGTCGACCGCCAGTACAGCCACGGCGCGGCGCTGACCCTGCGCGCCTACTGGGCGGCGACCCCGCAGGAGCGCGCGCATATCGCCGAGGCGGCGACCCTGACCCGGGTGGCCAGCGACCAGGTGCCGGCCACCGAGCAGCACTGGCCCTATTCGGAAATCTTCCTGCGCCAGATGCAGGCCGAGCTGGGCCCGGACACCGAGGTGCGGGTGCGCGTGCAGAGCCCGCCGGCGCTCTGGGTGCGCGCGCCGAGCCTGGGTGACGACTGGCTCAAGGTGCCGCTCTATCCGCACCCGCTGCGCGGGCAGAAGATCTGGAGCGTGCTCGGCTGGTTCCTCGGCATCGGCCTGCTGTCCACCGCGGCAGCCTGGATTTTCGTGCGCCAGCTCAATGCCCCGCTCAAGCGCCTGGTGTTCGCCGCCCGCCAGTTCGGCCAGGGGCGCAGCGTGCGCCTGCCGGTGAGCGACACGCCGAGCGAGATGACCGAGGTGTATCGCGCCTTCAACCAGATGGCCGAGGACATAGAGCAGGGCGCGCGCGAGCGCGAGCTGATGCTGGCCGGGGTGTCGCACGACCTGCGCACGCCGCTGACCCGCCTGCGCCTGTCGCTGGAGATGCTCGGCGGCGATGCCGAGATGAGCGAGGACATGATCCGCGACATCGAGGACATGGACGCCATCCTCGACCAGTTCCTCGCCTTCATCCGCGACGGCCGCGACGAGAAGCCCGAGCCGCTGGCGCTCGACGAGCTGGTGCGCGAGGCGGTGGCGCCCTACAACCAGCAGGAAGAGCGCGTGCGCCTGTGCCTGGAGCGGGTGCCGGCCTTCCCGCTGCGTCGCGTGTCGATCAAGCGCCTGCTGGTCAACCTGCTGGACAACGCCCTGCGCTACGGCGGGCACAACGTCGAGGTGGTGACCAGCCTGGCCGGCGACGACAGCGCGCCCTACGTGGTGCTCAGCGTGCTGGATCGCGGCCCCGGCATCGCCCAGGCGGAGATGGGCGAGATCTTCAACCCCTTCATCCGCGGCGACCGCGCCCGTGGCGGCAAGGGCACCGGCCTGGGCCTGGCCATTGTCAAGCGCATCGCCGCCCTGCACGGCGGCAGCGTGGAGCTGCGCAACCGCTCCGGCGGCGGCCTGGAGGCGCGCATCTGCCTGCCCCTGGGCCTGCTGCTGCCACGCGACGCCAGCTGAGGCCGCGCGCCCGGGCCTGCCGGGCTGATCTATGCTGCCTGAGGTGATCAGCTCGAGGTCAGCATGGCCGTGGATTCCGCGCGACTGCCGAGGTGGACCTGGTGGCTGCCGCTGCCCCTGCTCCATCTGGCCACCTGGTTGTCCCTGGCGGGCCAGACCGCTGGCGGCACGGCGCTCTGGCACCCGTCGTTCGCCCTCGGCCTGGTCTTCACCCTCTGGTGGGGGCCGCGGGTGCTGCCGGCGGTCTATCTCAATGCCCTGCTCGGGGCGGTGCTGTGGGCCCCGGACTGGCGCTGGGCGCCGCTGCATGCCCTGCCCGAGGCCCTCGCCGTCGGCCTCGCCTGGCTGGCCCTGCGGCGCAGCGATGCCGGCCTGACCGACCTCGCCAGCCTGCTGCGCCTGCTGCTGCTCGGTGCACTGACTCCCGCCCTGCTGCTCGCCACCGGGGAGCAGAGCGGCCAGCTGCTGAGTGCAGAGGTCGCCATTGCGGCATGGGGCCGGGCCACCCTGAGCCTGTGGCTGGTCGACAGCCTGACCGCCCTGGGCATCGGCCTGCCGCTGCTGGTGCTGCTCACCCCGCGCCTGCGCCGGCGCGACTGGGCGCTCGGCGCCCTGCGCGGCGCGACGCCGTCGCGCCCCCTGCCCCGCTGGCTGGCCCCGCTCCTGCTGCTCGGCGTGCCTCTGCCGATGCTCTGGCTGCCCCTGC
Source organism: Pseudomonas sp. CAU 1711 (assembly GCF_039888625.1). Lineage (NCBI taxonomy): Bacteria > Pseudomonadati > Pseudomonadota > Gammaproteobacteria > Pseudomonadales > Pseudomonadaceae > Pseudomonas > Pseudomonas sp. CAU 1711. Next base: position 16,629 of record NZ_JBDQQT010000014.1, on the reverse strand, counting down.
CCCTGGCGCTACCGCTGATCGGCGCACTGCTGCTGTGCCTGAGCCTCGCCCGAGGCTTCTCCGGCGCCCTCGCGGGAGCCGTGCCGACCAGCCTGGCGGCGCTGGCCATGCCCCTGCTCGCCGGCAGTGCCGCGTGGCACGAACCGCAGCCCCTGCAGCTGCACTTCGGCGCGCTATTGCTGAGCATGGCCGCGCTGCTGGTCGGCCGCGCCCTCGGCGACCGCCAGGGCAGCCTGGCCGCCAATGCCGCCATGCAGGAGGAGCTGGCCCTGGCCAACCTGGCCCTGCAAGCCTGCCCGCTGGGCGTGTCGATCTCCGATCTGCGCCAGCCCGGCGTGCCCTTCATCTACTGCAACCCGGCGCTGGAGAAGATCAGCGGCTACCCGCGCGAGCAGATCATCGGCTCCTCCAGCCGCCTGCTGGTCGCTCCGGGGCAGAAGCAGAGCGCCCTGCTGCGCATCCGCCAGGCCATCGCCAGCGGTCGGGTGCACAGCGAGGTGTTGCGCAACTGGCGCAAGGACGGCCAGGCGTTCTGGAACGAGGTGACGGTGGCGCCGCTGCTCGACGAGCACGGCCAGATCAGCCATGTGGTGGCGCTCAACCACGACGTCAGCGAGCGCGAGAGGCTCGCCGACGAGCTGGCCCGGCATCGCGAGGAGCTGCTGCGCCAGGCCCACCTGCTGAGCCAGACCGAGGCGCTGGCCGATATCGGCGGCTGGGTGCTGGAGCTGGACAGCGGCAAGATGTACTGGACCGAGGGCTGCTTCCGCCTCAACGAGCTGGACCCGGCCGGCGGCGCGCCGGACATGCAGGCGGCCCTGGCGCGCTACGACGAGCCCAGCCAGCAGCGCATGAACGAGACCCTGCAGCGGATCATGCTCAGCGGCGAACCCTTCGACCTGGAGTTGCGCCTGCTCGGCGCCCGCGGCACCGCGCGCTGGGTGCGCCTGAAGGGCTTCGCCGAGAAGGACGGCACCCAGGTGGTGCGCCTGTACGGTGCGATCCAGGACATCAGCGAACGCAAGCTCACCGCGCGGCGCCTGCGCGAGCGCGACGAGTGGCTGCGCCTGTTCTTCGAGGCGCCGCTGATCGGCATGGCCATGATCAGCCCGCAGCGCCAGTGGCTGGAGGTCAACGCCAAGCTGTGCCAGATCCTCGGGCGCAACCGCGAGGAGCTGCGCGCCGGGCGCTGGCTGGAAATCAGCCATCCGGACGACATGGAGGCGGAGGAAGCCCTGTTCGCCACCATCCAGAGCAGCCGGCGCGACGACTTCGAGCTGGAGAAGCGCTTCCTGCGCCGGGACGGCAGCACCGTCTACACCCGCCTCAGCCTGCGCGCGGTGCGCGACCCGCAGGGCCAGCTGGAGGCCTGCCTGACCCTGGTCGAGGACATCACCGCGCGGCGCGAGGCCGAGGCGCGCTACCACACCCTGGTCGAGCATGCGCCCGAGGCCATCCTGCTGTTCAGCCCGGATGGCGGCATCATCGAGGCCAACGCCAACGCCCTGCGCCTGTTCCGCTGCAGCCGCAACGACCTGCTCGGGCGCAAGCCGAGCGAGCTGAGCCCGCCGCAGCAGCCCGACGGGCGCGCCTCGGAAGCCGCCGGAAGGGCCTATGTGGGCAGCGCCATCGCCGGCGAGACACCGGTGTTCGAATGGCTGCATCGCGACAGCGCCGGCCACCTGCTGCCCTGCGAGGTCCGCCTGGTACGCATGCCCGGCGAACCGCTGCTGCTGCGCAGCAGCATCATCGATATCTCCGAGCGCCAGCGCTACCAGCGCGAGATCGAACGCCTGGCCTACAGCGACGAGCTCACCGGCCTGCCCAACCGCCGCCTGCTGCAGGACCGCCTGCAGCACGCCATGGCCCGCGAGCGTCGCGAGGGCAACTTCGGCGCCCTGCTGTTCATCGACCTGGATCATTTCAAGACGGTCAACGACAGCCTCGGCCACCCGGTCGGCGATGCCCTGCTGCGCGAGGTCACCACGCGCCTGAGCCGCAGCCTGCGCGCCGAGGACACCCTGGCACGGCTCGGCGGCGACGAGTTCGTGGTGCTGCTGGAGACCCTCGCCGAGAGCCAGGCCCAGGCCGCCGAGCTGGCCGCCGAGGTGGGCGAGAAGCTGCTGGCCAGCCTGCGCGGCAGCTTCCAGATCCACGGCCACGACCTGGCGCTGAGCGCCAGCATCGGCATCACCCTGCACCCGCTGCCCGGCCAGGACGCCGACGATGCCCTCAAGCAGTCGGATACCGCCATGTACCGGGCCAAGCATTCCGGGCGCAACGCCCTGCACTTCTTCGCCCCGCAAATGCAGGCGGTGATCGACCAGCGCCTGCAGCTGCAGAGCGAGTTGCGCCAGGCCATGGCGCGCCAGCAGCTGAGCCTGGCGTTCCAGCCGCAGCTGGAACTGGCCAGCGGGCGCGTCGTCGGTGCCGAGGTGCTGCTGCGCTGGCACCATCCGCAGCGCGGCGATATCCCGCCGGGCCAGTTCATCCCGCTGGCCGAGGAGACCGGGTTGATCCACGAGCTGGGCCAGTGGGTGCTGGAGCAGGCCTGCGCCTGCCTGGGACGCTGGCAGGCCGACTGGCCACGGCTGGTGCTGGCGATCAACCTCAGCCCGCGCCAGCTGCGCCAGGGCGACTGCGCCGAACGCATCGGCGCCTGCCTGAGCGGCAATGGCCTGCGCCCCGGCGCGCTGGAGCTGGAGATCACCGAGGGCGTGCTACTGGAGGACGTCGACCACTGCATCGCCACCATGCAGGCGCTCAAGGGCCAGGGGGTGCGCTTCGCCATCGACGACTTCGGCACCGGCTACTCCTCGCTGACCTACCTCAAGCGCCTGCCGCTGGACCGGCTGAAGATCGACCGCAGCTTCATCGGCGACCTGGATGAGGACAGCGGACGCATGCTGGTCGAGACCATCCTGGTGATCGCCCGCAACCTCGACCTGGAATGCGTGGCCGAGGGCATCGAGAACGACGCCCAGCTGGAGTGGCTGCGCCAGCACGGCTGCTCCCTGGGCCAGGGCTACCTGTTCGGCCGACCCATGGCCGAGGCGGCCTTCCTGGAGTGGCTGGCACGGCACGCCGGCTAGAAACGACGAGGCCGCGGGCGACATGCTGCTCACTTAAGAAAACGCCGCGATTTCTTTCCAGAGTCGCAGCGTCTTGAGAGCACCCCCTCTCCCGCCGGGAGAGGGGCTGGGGGTGAGGGACTATCGCCTACTCGTTGCCTGCCCCTCACCCCGGCCCTCAACAACAGCCGCACCGCCGACTCAATCAAAGCTCGGTCGAGCGCAATGTCGCTAAGTGAACAGCATTACGCCCATGGGGCGGGCTCGTACTCTGCACCTAGGGCTTACTCGCGATAGTCGTCCATCGGCACGCAGGCGCAGAACAGGTTGCGGTCGCCGTAGACGTTGTCCACCCGGTTCACCGCCGGCCAGTACTTGTGCGCCAGGGTGTGGGCGGACGGCGTCACCGCTTCGGCGATGCTGTACGGACGCTCCCACAGGCCAGTGACGTCGGCCAGGGTGTGCGGCGCGTTCTTCAGCGGGTTGTTGTCCGCCGGCCATTCGCCGCTGGCGACCTTGGCGATCTCGGCGCGGATGCTCAGCATGGCCTCGATGAAGCGATCCAGCTCCTCCTTGGATTCGCTCTCGGTCGGCTCGATCATCAGCGTGCCCGGCACCGGGAAGCTCATGGTCGGGGCGTGGAAGCCGTAGTCCATCAGGCGCTTGGCCACGTCTTCCTCGCTGATGCCGGTCTCGGCCTTGAGCGGGCGCAGATCCAGGATGCACTCGTGGGCGACGCGCTCGTTGCGGCCGCTGTAGAGCACCGGGAAGGCGCCCTTGAGCTGGCTGGCCAGGTAGTTGGCGCTGAGGATCGCCGTCTCGGTGGCGGTGGCCAGCTGCGGGCCCATCATGGCGATGTACATCCAGCTGATCGGCAGGATGCTGGCGCTGCCCCAGGGCGCGGCACTGACCGCGCCGTTATGCGGGTTCGGCCCCTGCAGCTCGACCACCGGGTGATTGGCGACAAAGGGCGCAAGATGTGCCCTGACACCGATCGGGCCCATGCCCGGGCCGCCGCCGCCGTGCGGGATGCAGAAGGTCTTGTGCAGGTTCATATGCGACACATCCGCCCCAATGTCGGCCGGACGGGCCAGGCCGACCTGGGCGTTGAGGTTGGCGCCATCCATATAGACCTGGCCGCCGAAGCCGTGTACCACCTCGCAGATCTCGCGGATGCCTTCCTCGTACACGCCGTGGGTCGAGGGGTAGGTGATCATCAGGCAGGACAGCTTGTCGCCCGCCTCGGCGGCGCGCGACTTGAGGTCCTCCAGGTCGACGTTGCCGGCGGCGTCGCACTCGACCACCACCACGCGCATGTTGAGCATCTGCGCCGAGGCCGGGTTGGTGCCGTGCGCCGAGGCCGGGATCAGGCAGATGTCGCGATGGCCTTCGCCGCGGCTCTCGTGGTACTTGCGGATCGCCAGCAGGCCGGCGTACTCGCCCTGGGCGCCGGAGTTGGGCTGCATGCAGATGGCGTCGAAGCCGGTGATGGCGCGCAGCCAGGCCTCCAGCTCGTCGATCATCAGCTTGTAGCCGGCGGCCTGCTCGGCCGGCACGAAGGGGTGCAGGGCGCCGAACTCGGGCCAGGTCACCGGGATCATCTCGCTGGTGGCGTTCAGCTTCATGGTGCAGGAACCCAGCGGGATCATGGCCTGGTTCAGCGCCAGGTCCTTGTTCTCCAGGCGCTTGAGGTAGCGCAGCATGTCGGTTTCGCTGTGGTGGCTGTTGAACACCGGGTGGCTCAGGTAGCCGCTGCTGCGCTGCAGCGCGGCCGGGATGCCTTCCGGCACCTCGCCGGCATCCAGCGCGGCCAGGCTCAGGCCGTGGTCGGCGCCGAGGAAGATGCACAGCAGTTGCTCGACGGTGTGCTCCGAGCAGGTCTCGTCGAGGCTGACGCCCAGCTTGCCGCGGCCGAGGATGCGCAGGTTGATGCGCGCGGCCTTGGCCGACTCGAGGATGGCGGTCTGCATGCCGCCGACGTCCAGGGTCAGGGTGTCGAAGAAGAACTGGTTGTCGCGCTTGACGCCCTTCTGCGCCAGGCCGGCGGCCAGCACGGCGGTCAGCCGGTGCACGCGCTGGGCGATGCGCTTGAGGCCTTGCGGGCCGTGGTAGACGGCGTAGCAGCTGGCCATGTTGGCCAGCAGCACCTGCGAGGTGCAGATATTGGAGTTGGCCTTCTCGCGGCGGATATGCTGCTCGCGGGTCTGCAGGGCCATGCGCAGGGCGGTGTTGCCGCGGGCGTCCTTGGACACGCCGATGATGCGCCCGGGCATGGCGCGCTTGAAGGCGTCGCGGGTGGCGAAGAAGGCCGCGTGCGGGCCGCCGTAGCCCATCGGCACGCCGAAGCGCTGGGCCGAGCCGAACACCACGTCGGCGCCCAGCTCGCCGGGCGGGGTCAGCAGCAGCAGGCTGAGCAGGTCGGTGGCCACGCAAGCCAGGGCGTTCTGCGCGTGCAGCTGCTCGATCAGCGGCTTGATGTCGACGATCTCGCCATGGGTGTCCGGGTATTGCAGCAGGGCGCCGAACACTTGCAGGCCGGCCAGTTCGTCCCGGCTGCCGACCTTGACCTCGATGCCGAAGCCTTCGGCGCGGGTCTGCACCACCGAGATGGTCTGCGGATGGCAGTGCTGGTCGACGAAGAACAGGTTGCTCTTGCTCTTGGCCACCCGCTTGGCCAGGGCCATGGCCTCGCCGGCGGCGGTGGCCTCGTCGAGCAGCGAGGCGCTGGCCAGGTCCAGGCCGGTGAGGTCGATGGTCAGCTGCTGGAAGTTCAGCAGCGCCTCCAGCCGGCCCTGGGCGATCTCCGGCTGGTAAGGGGTGTAGGCGGTGTACCAGCCCGGGTTCTCCAGCAGGTTGCGCAGGATCACCGTGGGGGTGATGGTGCCGTGATAGCCCATGCCGATCAGGCTGGTCCACAGCTGGTTCTGCTCGGCGTAGCCGCGCAGCTTGGCCAGGGCCGCCTGCTCGTCCAGCGCGGCCGGCAGCTCCAGCTCGCGGTTGAGGCGGATGGCCGGCGGCACGGTCTGCACGATCAGCTCTTCGCGGCTGGCCACGCCGAGGGCGGCGAGCATGGCCTGCTCCTCGCGGGCATCGGGGCCGAGGTGGCGGCGGAGGAAGGCATCGGGCTGTTGCAACTGGTCGAGACGGGGCGTCTGGGACATGGTGGGGCTCTCGAAAAATGACAGAGCCTCGACGGATCGAGGCTCGACAGCGGAAATCGCAGTTATCGGCGGCGGGCCGCGTGCTAGACGCGGCCATCAGCCTCAGGCATCGGCGGAGCAGACGGCCTGATAACCGGCGGCGTCGAGCAGCCCGTCCAGCTCGCTCGGGTTGCTCGGCTTGAGCTTGAAGAACCAGGCGGCGTAGGGCTCGCCATTGACCTGCTCCGGCGCATCGGCCAGGGCCTCGTTGACGGCCAGCACTTCACCGGCGAGCGGCGCGTAGATGTCGGAAGCGGCCTTCACCGATTCCACCACGCCGGCTTCCTGGCCGCTGGCCAGTTGCTTGCCGACTTCCGGCAGCTCGACGTAGACCACATCGCCCAGGGCTTCCTGGGCATGGTCGGTGATGCCCACGGTCACCGAGCCGTCGGCTTCCAGGCGAATCCACTCGTGGCTGGCTACGTAACGCAGGTCGGCGGGGATATTGCTCATGTTGTCTTCCTCGGAATCGATGGGCGAAGAGGCCGCCCGGAAAATTTAGCAGTTGGGGCGGGCGCTGGCGCCTCACCCGGACGAATCAGATGACGGCCTTGCCATTGCGCACGAAGCTGGCCTGCACCACCCGCACCGGATACCACTTGCCACGGATCTCCACCTCGGCGCGCTCGCCGGTGGCGGCCGGCACGCGGGCCAGGGCGATGGACTTGTTCAGCGTCGGCGAGAAGCTGCCGCTGGTGATCTCGCCCTCGCCCACGCCCTCGACCCGCACCACCTGGTGGGCGCGCAGCACGCCGCGCTCCTCCAGCACCAGACCGACCAGTTTGGGCTGGTCGCCTACGGCGCGCTGGCTCTCCAGGGCGCCACGGCCGATGAAGTCGCGTCCGGCCGGCTCCCAGGCGATGGTCCAGCCCATATTGGCGGCCAGTGGCGAAGTATCTTCGTCCATGTCCTGGCCATACAGGTTCATGCCGGCCTCCAGCCGCAGGGTGTCGCGTGCGCCCAGGCCGATCGGGGCGATGCCGGCGCCGACCAGCTCGCTGAGGAAGGCCGGCGCGTCGGCGGCCGGCAGCATGATCTCCAGGCCGTCCTCGCCGGTGTAACCGGTGCGGGCGATAAACCAGTCGCCTTCCGGCAGGCCCTGGAACACCTTGAGTTCGTTGATCAGCGTGGCGCGTGCCTGGGTCACCAGCTCGGCGGTCTTGGCGCGGGCATGCGGGCCCTGGATGGCCAGCATGGCCAGCTCCGGACGCTCGCTCAGGCTGACCTCGAAGCCGGCGGTACGGGCCCGCATCCAGGCCAGATCCTTGTCGCGGGTAGCGGCGTTAACCACCATGCGGTAGCCCCAGTCGGTGAGGTAGACGATGAGGTCGTCGACCACCCCGCCGCGCTCGTTGAGCATGCCACTGTAGAGCGCCTTGCCCGGAGTCTTCAGGCGCCCCACGTCGTTGGCCAGCAGGTGCTGCAGCCAGGCCTTGGCCTGGGCGCCGGCGATATCGACCACGGTCATGTGGGAGACGTCGAACACGCCGCAATCGCGCCGCACCTGATGATGCTCCTCGACCTGGGAGCCGTAATGCAGCGGCATGTCCCAGCCGCCAAAATCGACCATCTTGGCGCCGAGGGCCAGATGCTGTTCATACAGGGGTGTACGCTGTCCCATGGATAACTCCTTCTGCGGGCCCCTGCCCTGCCGGTCGGCGGGTGCGGGGTACATGGACGGCTGCGTAAGCAGGCGCGCATTGTAGCCCCGCGAATGCGACTGGTCACGCCGCCTACGGACCGCCCGGTCGGCGCATTTCCCTGACTTTCGGGACAGGCCGGATCAGTGCCCGGGCTGACGGGCGGAGCGGCGGATCAGGCCGATCACCGGCAGCAGGCCGACCAGCACCAGGGTCAGCGCCGGCAGCGCGGCGCGCGCCCACTCGCCCTCGCTGGTCATCTCGAAGATGCGCACCGCCAGGGTGTCCCAGCCGAAGGGGCGCATCAGCAGGGTGGCCGGCATTTCCTTGAGCACGTCGACGAACACCAGCAGCGCGGCGGACAGCGTGCCCGGCACCAGCAGCGGCAGGTACACCCGCAGGAACAGCGCCGGCCCGCCGACGCCGAGGCTGCGCGCGGCCTGCGGCAACGACGGGCGGATGCGCGCCAGGCTGCTCTCCAGCGGTCCGTAGGCCACCGCCATGAAACGCACCAGATAGGCCAGCAGCAGGGCGAACAGGCTGCCCAGCAGCAGCGGCTTGCCGGCGCCGCCGAGCCAGGCGGACAGCGGGATCACCAGCTCGCGGTCGAGCCAGCTGAAGGCCAGCATGATCGCCACCGCCAGCACCGAGCCGGGCAGCGCGTAGCCCAGATTGCCGAGGCCGACCAGCGCGCGCATCGGCCGCGCCGGCGCCTGGCGCCGAGCGAAGGCCAGCAGCAACGCCACCCCCACCGTGAGCGCCGCCGCGATAGCGCCGAGCCAGAGGGTGTGCAGGATCAGGCCGACGTAGCGCTCGTCGAGGTCGAAGCGACCACGTTGCCAGAACCACAGCAGCAGCTGCAGCAGCGGCACGACGAAGGCGCAGGCGAACACCAGGCCGCACCAGGTGCTGGCGGCGAAGGCCTTCCAGCCATGCAGGTGGTACAGCGCCTTGCCGCGTGGCCGCTCGCTGGCCGGGCGCGAGGCGCCGCGGGCGCGGCGCTCGCCGTAGAGCACCAGCAGCACGGCGAGCAGCAGCAGGCTGGCCAGCTGGGTGGCGCTGGACAGGCTGTAGAAGCTGTACCAGGTCTTGTAGATGGCGGTGGTGAAGGTGTCGAAGTTGAATACCGACACGGCGCCGAAGTCGGCCAGGGTCTCCATGATCGCCAGCGCCAGGCCGGCGCCGATGGCCGGCCGCGCCATCGGCAGGGCCACTCGCCAGAAGGCCTGCCAGGGCGACAGGCCGAGCACCCGCGCGGCCTCCATCAGGCCCTTGCCCTGGGCCAGGAAGGCGCCGCGGGCGAGCAGGTAGACATAGGGGTAGAACACCAGCACCAGTACCAGGATCACCCCGCCGCCGGAGCGCACCGGGGGGAAGCGGATGCCGCTGCCGAACCAGTCGCGGGCCAGGCTCTGCACCGGCCCGGCGAAGTCCAGCAGGCCGACGAAGACGAAGGCCAGCACATAGGCGGGGATGGCGAAGGGCAGCATCAGCGCCCAGTCCAGCCAGCGCCGCCCGGGAAACTCGCAGAGGCTGGTGAGCCAGGCCAGACTGACGCCGAGCAGCACCACGCCGACGCTCACCCCGCTCACCAGCAGCAGGGTGTTGCCCAGCAGGCGCGGCATCTGGGTGCTCCACAGGTGGCGCCAGATCTCGCCGTCCACTTCGTGCCAGGACAGCAGTAGCACCGACAGCGGCAGCAGCACCAGGGCGGCGATGGCGAAGGCGATGGGATACCAGCGGCGCTGGACGGGATGGCTCACGCGGACTCCTGGCAGGCGAAAACGAAACGCCCCGGACTGGCCGGGGCGTCGAGTATAACGGCAAGCTGCAAGCGCATCAGTGTGCGGGGGCTATCCAGCTCCGCAGCGCTTTGGCCTTTACTTGCAGCTTGTCGCTTGTGGCTTGGCGCCGCCTCTCAGTTCCAGCCGGCGCGGTCCATCAGCATGGTGGCCTCGGCCTGGCGCTTGCCGGCCACTTCCACCGGCACGCTGTCGGCCTTGAACTCGCCCCAGGCGGCCACTTCGGCGGACGGCTTGACCGCCGGGTTGGCCGGGTACTCCTGGTTGAGGTCGGCGAACAGGCTCTGCGCCTCCGGCGTGGTCATCCACTCCAGCAGCTGCTGGGCGGCCTCGGCATGCGGGGCGTGCTTGGTCACGCCGGCGCCGGACAGGTTGACGTGTACGCCGCGGTCGCCCTGGTTCGGCCAGAAGGGCTTGACCTTGAACTGCGGGTTCGCCTTGTGCAGGCGACCGTAGTAATAGGTGTTGGTGATGCCCACGTCGCACAGGCCGGCGTCGATGGCCTGGAGCAGCGCGGTGTCATCGGCGAACACGTCGGTGGCCAGGTTGTTCACCCAGCCCTTGACGATCTCCTCGGTCTTGGCCGCGCCGTGGGCCTCGATCAGGGTGGCGGTCAGCGACTGGTTGTAGACCTTCTTGCTGGTACGCAGGCACAGGCGGCCTTCCCAGTTCTTGTCGGCCAGGGCCTCGTAGGTGGACAGCTCCTGCGGATCGACCCGCTCGGTGGAGTAGAAGATGGTCCGCGCGCGCAGCGACAGGCCGGTCCAGGCGCCCGAGCTGGAGCGGTACTGGGCCGGGATATTGGCGGCGATCAGCGCGGAGTCGAGCGGCTTGAGCACGCCCTGCTGCTCGGCCTGCCAGAGGTTGCCGGCATCGACGGTGATCAGCAGGTCGGCCGGGGTGTTCTCGCCCTCGGCCTTCAGGCGCGCCAGCAGCGGCGCTTCCTTGTCGGTGATGAACTTGATCGGGGTACCGGTCTTGGCGGTGTAGGCATCGAACACCGGCTTGATCAGTTCGTCGATGCGCGAGGAGTAGACCACGATCTCGTCGGCGGCCTGGGCGGCGCCGGCCAGGGCGGAGAGGGCCAGAATGGCGAGGATTCCAGAGCGGGACTGCATGGCTGCTGCCTCTTGTCATGTCGAGAGAGGCTGAATAGTAGTGAATGCTATTTAGCTTCTCAACACGACACGCTGCCGCAGCGTTACCGCATATTGCGAGATTGCCACCCGAACGGATCAGGCCTGCGCCAGCTGCGGCAGATCGCCGACCAGGCCGAGCGCGCGGCGGACGAACAGGGCCTTGGCATCCGGCAGCTCGTCAACCCAGTTGAGGCCGCTGTTGCGCAGCAGGCGAACGGGCAGCGGGTCGGCCTGGAATAGGCGCTGGAAGCCCTCCATGGCCGCCATCATCGCCAGGTTGTGCGGCATGCGCCGACGCTCGTAGCGGCTGAGCACGCGCACGTCGCCCGGTTGCTCGCCGCGCTCGATGGCATGCAGCAGCACCTCGGCCAGCACGGCGGCGTCGAGGAAACCCAGGTTGACCCCCTGCCCTGCCAGCGGGTGGATACTGTGGGCGGCATCGCCGATCAGCGCCAGGCCGCTCTCCACGTAGCGCTTGGCGTGACGTTGGCGCAGCGGGATGCAGAGCCGCGGGTCGACCTGGGTGACCTGGCCCAGGCGCCACTCGAAGGCCTTGCCCAGCTCGTGGCGGAAGGCTTCGTCGCCCAGCGCCATCAGCCGCTCGGCCTCGCCCGGCAGGGTCGACCAGACGATCGAGCACCAGTGCTGATCCTCGCCACGCCGCAGCGGCAGAAAGGCCAGCGGGCCGTCGTCGGTGAAACGCTGCCAGGCGGTTTCCTGATGCGGACGCTCGCAGCGCACGCTGGTGACGATGGCGTGGTGCAGGTAATCCCACTCGCGGGTGGCGCAGCCGGCCAGGCGGCGCACCGCCGAGTTGGCGCCGTCGGCGGCCACCAGCAGCGGCGCGCGCAGCTCGCGGCCGTCGACCAGGGTCAGCAGCCAGCCGTCGCCGGAGCGGCGCAGCTGCTCCAGGCGGGCGCTGCCGAGCAGGCCGATGCGGCTGTCGTGCAGGCGGTCGAGCAGGGCATCCTGGACCACGCGGTTCTCGACTATGTGGCCGAGGCTCTCGGCGTGCACGCTGGCCGCGGAAAAATGCACGCTGCCGGTGCCGGAGCCGTCCCACACGCGCATGTCGCGATAGGGCGAGGCGCGCCGAGCGGCGATGCCCTGCCACACGCCGAGGCGTTCGAGAATGCGCTGGCTGGCGGCGGACAGCGCGCTGACCCTGGGCTCGAAGGCGCCTTGAGCATCGAAGGGCTTGACGCTGAGCGAGCTGCCATCGACGACGAGGACCTCCAGGCCGCTGTGCTCCAGGGCCAGGGCCAGGGCACTGCCGACCATGCCGGCGCCCACGATGATCAGGTCCGCTTGCATCTGTTGTCCTTAGGCGACCTGGCGGGCGCGCGGTTTGAGACGAACGTAAAGGGTCTTGTGCACGGTGGCGACCAGGCTGCCGGCGCCGTCGCGGATATCGACGTGCAGCTCGGGCAGGTACTTGTCACCACCGGCGGTTTTGGCGCGAATCTGCGCCAGCAGGGCGTCGTCGATGCGGAAGTCGGCATACACCGGGCCCTTGCCGGGGTTGACGAAGTCGATGCTGGCGGCCTTGTCCCAGACGATGTAGTCGTTGCCCAGCAGCTGCATCAGCATGAGCATGAAGAAGGGGTCGGTCATGCTGTACAGCGAGCCGCCGAACTGGGTGCGCACATAGTTACGGTTATACCAGCGCAGCGCCATGCATACCCGTGCCCGGCGGAAATCCGGGCTGATCTCGCGCACGCGAATACCGGCGCCGAGATAGGGCGGGTACAGGTTCAGGACCAGGCGCAGCAGACGCGCGCGGCGCGCCAGTCGCTTATCACTCATGCGCCTTACTCACAACGAACGGGTACCCAGGCCCATGGCCTGGCGGGCGAACCAGCGCTTGGCCGGCGGCAGCAGGTCGAGGCCGAGCAGGCCGAGGGTGCGCCCGGCCACCAGCAGCGATTCGTCGCGACCGAACAGGCGGGTGACGCGGTCGGAGAAGCCGACGGTCAGGGCCTGGTCCTGATCCTGACGCGCCAGGTAGTGCCGCAGGGTGGCGAAGTCGCCGGGGCTCGCGGGGCCGGCCAGCAGCACCTCGGCCAGGGTCTGGGCATCGCGCAGCGACAGGTTGAAGCCCTGCCCGGCCACCGGGTGCAGGCTGTGCGCGGCATTGCCCAGCAGCACCAGGTGCGGGCGCACCTGCTCGGCGGCCTCGACCAGCGCCAGCGGGTACAGGTGGCGCGTGCCGACCTGGCGCAGGCTGCCCAGGCGATAGCCGAAGGCCTGCTGCAGCTCGTCGAGGAAGGCCCGCTCGGACAGGCCCCGCAGGCGCTCGGCGTCCACCGGCGGACGGGTCCAGACCAGGGCGCAGCGGTTGTCCGACAGCGGCAGCAGGGCCAGCGGCCCCTGCTCGGTGAAGCGCTCGAAGGCCTGGCCGCCATGCGCCTCGGCCGGGCTGACATTGGCGATCAGCGCGCACTGCTCATAGGGCGTGTGACGCACGGCGATGCCGAGCTGCTCGCGCAGGCCGGAGCGGCCGCCGTCGGCCAGCACGGCCAGGTCGCAGTCGAGGCCGGAGCCGTCGTTCAGCCACAGCCGGTAGCCGTCGCCCAGGGCCTGCAGCCGCGTCACTTCCGCCGGGCTGCGCCACTCGACCACCGCGGGATCCAGCGCCTGCCACAGGCAGTGGCCCATCCAGGCGTTCTCCAGCACATAGCCGAGCGCCGGCACGCCTTCGTCCGCCGCGCTCAAGCGGGTGGCGCCGAGGCGCCCGCGCTCGGACACCTGAATCTGCAGTATGGGTTCGGCGCGCTCGGCCAGCAGCGGCCACAGACCGAGGCGCTCGAAGATCAGCCGGCTGCCATGCGATAGCGCGCTGGAGCGCGCGTCGTAACTGGGTTGGTAGCCGTGCCCGGGGACGAAGGGCTCGACCAGCACGATCTTCCAGCCGCGCGCCCGCGCCCCGGCCTGCAGGGCCAGGGCCAGGCTGGCGCCGACCAGACCGCCGCCGATAATGGCCAACTGGACTCGGGCCATCAGGCCATGCTCCTCGGCAGGGCCGGGCTCGCCCCCGGCCTGCCGGCAACGGCCCCGGCGCCGATAGTGGCCAGTCGTGCGCGGCTCATGAACTCAGGCGGCCCGCTCGCGGGCGGCGGCCATCAGCGCCTCGATCTCGGCCACCGTCTTGGGTGCGCCGCTGGTGATGATCTCGCAACCGCTCTTGGTCACCAGCACGTCGTCCTCGATGCGCACGCCGATGCCGCGCCACTTCTTGGCCACCTGCTCGTTGTCCGGGGCGATATAGATGCCGGGCTCGACCGTCATGGCCATGCCCGGCTCCAGCACGCGCCACTCGCCGCCGACCTTGTAGTCGCCGACATCGTGCACGTCCATGCCCAGCCAGTGGCCGGCGCGGTGCATGTAGAAGGGCTTGTAGGCCTCGGCGGCGATCAGCTGGTCGACCTCGCCTTCGAGCAGGCCCAACTCGACCAGGCCGGCGGTGATCACCCGCACGGTGGCCTCGTGGGCCTCGTTCCAGTGCTTGCCCGGGGCGATCTCCAGGAAGGCGGCCTCCTGGGCGGCCAGCACCAGCTCGTAGATGGCCTTCTGCTCGGGCGAGAACTTGCCGCTGACCGGGAAGGTGCGGGTGATGTCGCTGGCGTAGCAGTCGATCTCGCAGCCGGCATCGATCAGCACCAGGTCGCCGTCGCGCAGCGGCGCATCGTTCTCGCGGTAGTGCAGGATGCAGGCGTTCTTGCCGGCGGCGACTATGGAGCCGTAGGCCGGCATCTTCGCCCCGCCCTTGCGGAACTCGTAGTCCAGCTCGGCTTCCAGGTGGTACTCGGCGAGGCCGGCGCGGCTGGCCTGCATGGCGCGCACATGGGCGCGCGCGCTGATCTCGGCGGCCTCCTTCATCACCTTGGCCTCGGCCGCGCTCTTGTACAGGCGCATATCGTGCAGCAGGTGGTCGAGGGCGACGAATTCGTTGGGCGGCGTGGCGCCCTGGCGCGCCTTGGCGCGGATGTGGTTGATCCACTCCATCAGCCGGTGGTCGAATTCCTGATTGCAGCCGATCGCGTAATAGACCCGCTCGCGGCCCTCGATCAGGCCCGGGAGGATGTCGTCGATATCGCCAATGGGGAAGGCGTCGTCGGCGCCGTACTGCGCCACCGCGCCATCCTGGCCGGCGCGCAGGCCGTCCCACAGCTCGCGTTCGGGGTCGCGCTCGCGGCAGAACAGCACGTACTCGCCGTGCTCGCGCCCGGGGATCAGCGCCATCACCGCCTCCGGCTCGGGGAAGCCGGTGAGGTACTGGAAGTCGCTGTCCTGACGGTAGACGTGCTCGACGTCGCGGTTGCGGATATACACCGGCGCCGCCGGCAGGATGGCGATGCTGTTGGGCTCCATCTGCTCCATCAGCAGCTTGCGACGGCGGGCGTACTCGGCGCGGGGAATGCTGGCCATGGGCTCGACCTCAGTGCAGGGAGGGTTTCGGGGCCGGCGCGACGGGCTTGGCGCACTCGGCGAACAACAGCAGCGGGGCGACGCGCAGGTACTCCATGACTTCCATGTAGTCGTTCTCGCCGTCCTCGGACTCCTCCAGGCCACCCTGTACCTGGGCGATGGCGGACAGGTCCTGCAGCACCTCCATGGCCTCGGCGCTCAGCGCGGCATTGCCGACCACCATGCCGAAGCCGTCGAGGAAGCCCTGGCACCACTGGCCCAGGGCCTTGGCCCGCTCGGCCAGCGACGCGTCGTCGCCGGGCAGCAGCAGGACCAGGGTGATGTCGCTGCCGGACAGCTCGCCCTTGACCATCTCCTGCAGGCCGATCAGGGCCTGGCGTACGTTGTCGGCCGGCTCGCCGCCGAGCAGCTCGGCGGCATCGCTCAGCCAGGCGTCGGCCTCGAAGCCGGCGCCGGCGCAGCTGCGACCGAGCAGCAGGCCGTGCAGTTCGGCGGGGGAAACGGATTTGCCGCTGCTCGTCAGCAGGGCGGCGAAGGCGCTGTAGGGGGAGCTCGAAGTGGGCATGGCAACTAGGCGCTGAACCGCGCAATCTCTAGAATGTAGGCCCCGTATCCTAGCACCGGCGGGCACGCCCGAGCCATCCAAGCCAGCGTCGCAGCCCCGCCGCACATCCTTTATAGTGCAGCGACTCTCTGACCTGGTGGAGCCAATGGAAGACGCCGAACTGCAAGCCCTCACGCGCAAGCTGGAACTGCTGATCCAGCGTGTCGAGCAGCTCAAGTCGCAGAACCGTGCCCTGCTGGCCAGCGAGAAGGCCTGGCGCGAGGAACGCGCCCATCTGATCGAAAAGAACGAAATGGCCCGGCTTAAGGTCGAAGCGATGATTTCGCGCCTGAAGGCCCTGGAGCAGGACTCATGACCCAGCCGAACACCGTCACCGTACACATCCTCGACAAGGAATACTGCATCGCCTGCCCGGCGCAAGAGCGCGCCAACCTGGAGAGCGCCGCCCGCTATCTGGACGGCAAGATGCGCGAGATCCGCTCCGGCGGCAAAGTCATAGGCGCCGACCGCATCGCCGTGATGGCCGCGCTGAACATCACCCACGACCTGCTGCACAAGCAGCAGCGCCTGGACCAGGAAGCCACCACCACGCGGGAGAAGGTGCGCGATCTGCTGGACAAGGTGGACAGCGCCCTGGCCAGCGATGCGGAAGGACAATTGCTCTAGGGAAATTCTGAAGAAGACTTCCCGAATCTGGTGAAATACGCCGATCCCGTTGCCCGAGTTTCCCGATGAAGCAGATGACCTTCGCCGATGCCGAGTACGCCGGCAAGCGCAAGCAGAC